>REBL01000083.1 GCA_007692755.1 Nodularia sp. (in: cyanobacteria)
CTAATCAAGTTGGGGGAAATGACGATTTAATTTTTGATGGGCGCAGTTTTGCTTTGAATCGTCAAGGTGAAATTGTTTGTCGTGCTAATGGTTTTGCCACTGATTTGGTCATAGTTGAATTTGATGAGGCGCAGCGAGATTTACAGTGGGCTTCTGTCGTAGCTGCATATGAGTCAGATGAGGAGGAAATTTGGCAGGCTTTGGTGTTGGGAGTCCGGGACTATGCCCAAAAATGTCGTTTTTCTCAAGTTGTGCTGGGTTTAAGTGGGGGAATTGATTCGGCATTAGTAGCGGCAATCGCCTCCGTAGCTCTTGGTAAAGAAAGTGTCCTCGGTGTCCTCATGCCTTCCCCCTACAGTTCGTCACATTCTGTCAGTGATGCTTTGGCATTAGGCGAAAATCTGGGTATCCAGACCACTCTTTTAAAGATTGGGGAATTAATGGCAGGATTTGATCACACCCTAGCTAATTTGTTTGCTGGGACTGAATTTGGCATTGCCGAGGAGAATATCCAGTCCCGGATTCGCGGTAATTTATTGATGGCGATCGCTAACAAATTTGGTCATTTGCTATTATCCACGGGTAACAAGTCAGAAATGGCAGTGGGTTACTGCACCCTTTACGGTGATATGAATGGCGGTTTAGCTGTAATTGCTGATGTGCCTAAAACCCGTGTTTATTCACTGTGTCATTGGTTAAATCGCGATTGCGAAATTATTCCCCAAAATATTCTCACCAAACCACCCAGCGCCGAACTTAAACCCGGACAAGTAGACCAAGATTCTCTACCTTCCTACGAAATTTTAGACGACATCTTGGAACGCCTCATCCACAACCACCAATCAGCCGCCCAAATTGTCGCCGCCGGCCATGATCCAGTAATTGTCAACCGAATCATTCAGATGGTGGCGCGGGCAGAATTTAAACGCCGACAAGCACCCCCAGGATTAAAAATTACTGATCGCGCTTTTGGTACTGGTTGGCGAATGCCAATTGCTAGTAACTGGGCGGCTGTCAAAAATGCCTATCAGACTCAAAGCATCCCCGGCCTTAAATGATTTGTGGATTCCTCAGAAAAATCCTTCTTGTACAGACGCGATTTATCGCGTCTCATTTATCGTCTTATTTATCGCGTCTCACCCTCCTAGCTCCCGCAACATCCCATTTACCCTGTTCACTCCCGCCGAGTCATTTCGGCGTTGATACAAGTCACGGGCTTTCCGCAGCACGTTGTTGGCTTGTGCCGTTTGTCGTCGCTGTTTATACATTAAAGCCATAAACTCGTAAGTTTGGGCATTATTTGGATCAAGTTTAATGGCTTCTTCGTAAGCCCAATTAGCTGCTGTAAAGTCTCCCAAACGGGCTTGAGTGATACCTAATCCCAAATAAGCATTCAAATTGTTACGGTTTAGCTGGATGGCACGACGGTAAGAATCTTTCGCCTTATTGGTTTCACCCAAATTAGCTTTGATGTAACCCATAGCGTAATGATAATCACTATTATTAGCATCAATGGCGATCGCCCGACGATAAGAAGCTAGGGCTGGTTGGAAATTTCCTTGTTGGGCTTGGAGGTAGCCAATACCAGAGTGAATTTTAGCGTTATTTGGCTCTATCCTAGCGGCTTCTTGATAAATGGCGATCGCACCATTATAGTCCTTAGCTGCCACGAGTCTCTCTCCTTCCTCGAAGAGTCTCTTTAATTGTAAATTTGTGGTTTGGGCTATGAGTACCTGAGCCTGAGCCACCGAGGGGATGCTAACGGCACTAAATCCTAAGCACAGAACACCAACTACAAGTGATATGCGTTTGTACACAGTAAAATTCCTGAAATTTTAGGGGACTTTTTTTTGTACATTAAAACAAAAATTTCGAGTTTTGAAAACTGTATTTATTTACCTCCACAAAATTTAAATTTATTGTCAATTCAGATACTTTTTGACAGCAAAAAACCTCCTGAGTTTATACTGAAGGACAGATTGATTATTATAAAGTATTCAGTATATCTCGCCAAGCAATTTATGATTGGACAAAATGCCTTTTATTGAGAGTAATTTTCGTATTGTCTTCCCGCTACATAAATGGAAGGTATCTTATCTTGCTATGATGCCACAAAGAGGCAGGGATCAGGGGAATTTGGAGATCATCTCATAAAAGGGTATTGAGCAACTACATTGATGTATGGGATCAATCTAAAATCTAAAATTGAGTGACGGGGTAATTTATGATTGTAACTACGACTGATGTGATTCAAGGTGCTGTGATTGAATCATATTTAGGTATTGTGACAGCGGAAGTCGTCTACGGCAGTAATTTCATCCGAGATTTTTTTGCCAGCATTCGAGACATTATCGGTGGTCGGACTGCTAGCTATGAGCGTTTATTTGAGCAGGGACAGCGCAGAGCCATAGAAGAATTAGAACAACGCGCAGAGCGTTTGGGCGCAGATGCTGTGATTGGGATTGAATTTGACACTGGCACAATCAATATTAATGTTGAGCAGACCGGAGTTTTGTTACTGATTACGGCTACAGGTACTGCTGTGAAGATGCGTTAGTTTTTTAATTATATTTTGTTCCTGGCTAATGGGTAACTGCTTAGATATAATTACCCGTTAGTATTTTTTTAGCCTAACTAAAAGCGAGCATTTAATTTCTTCTAGAAAGCCATAAAAAACATTACCCCAAACCTATCTTTACTAAGGTTGCGGTGTACACATAAGTGATTTAATTACTCCATATCTTTTTTTGTAGGGTGTGTTGTCGCGTAGCGCAACGCACCATCCTAGATTTTCGGTGCGTTAGGACTAAAGCCCACATTCTGCACCCTACTACGCAAATAAAAATTTTTAGACTTGTGTGTACATGGTAGCTTTACTAAGGAGAGGGAGCAAAAATATTATTTATAGCTCTCACTAAGACTATAGCCAAATATACAATTCAAACCTAAAAAAATCAGACATAAAAGATAAATAACTTTAATAAAAATTTATCAACTAATTTTAGTTAATCCTGCTGAAGATAGAGTAACTAAGTCCCTCTGTTGATAGATATTAAAAATCATATCTGGCAATTTAATTTTAAGCATAAGCATGAATCATCAAATGAATATAACTGAGAAAAAACTTTGCTGACAAAGCAATGGAGAAAATAAACTATGTCATACATGAATCGCGTCGGCGATGATGTTATTAATGAACCCGCAGTAGCAGGTAGAGTAGCTGAATATCATGATCGCGTTCGCTGGGGGCCAATCGTTGCTGGTGTGTTGGTGGCCTTAGCGACTCAATTAATCTTGAGTTCCTTATTTGGTGCTATCGGCGCAGGTGCAATTGCCGGCTCAGGAGAACCCAGAACCATCACACCTGATGTTGCGGCTAATGTGGGAATTTGGTCAACTCTGGCGCTGTTAATTTCCTTATTCATTGGTGCTTGGGTGACAACTCGTGCTTGTGGCCCCATGAACCGGAATACAGCGCTACTCAATGGCGCAATTCTTTGGGCTACTACTATCGCCTTGAGTTCTTGGCTATTAGCAACTGGAGTCTGGGGGACTTTTGGTGTAGTGACTCCCAATGTTGCACTAGCTGTACCCCCCCAAGCAGTTCAACCAGGCGCTCCCGTACCGCCAACGACTGTAACTGCTGAACAAGCTCGCCAGATTGCTGAGGCTACTTCCAGAGCTTTGTGGTGGTTTGTCTTGGGTTCTTTGTTGAGTTTAGCTGCGGCTCTCATGGGCGCTGTGGTGGGCGCTCGCAGTCCTAGAGCTAACAATTATCGCGCTTAAATGTTTTTAGTAAAATTAAATCCAAGTCAACTCTAGAAGTACCTTAAAAAAAGGTACTTTTTATTATAGAAAATGGAATTTTTCTGAGAGTTTTTACCATTTCAAATATGAAGCTTCAATTCCTTGTTCTCGCTTCAGTTTGGCATCTTTTTCAAACCAAGTAATTAGTTGCTGTGTTGTTAAATCTTCCATAGCAACACCGTACTCTTGGGCAATATGCTTGAGGACTTTAAGGGATGAAATTGTTATTCTGGTTAAAAATTTCTCTGAAGAAGATAGCAACGCTGCATCTACTTTGGCTGATTCTTCTAAGGAGAGAAATTGAGTTGTTGGTTGCTGCGGTGGTATATCCATATATTTAGTTTTTAAACCTAGTTAAATGTTGATTCATGGACAATAGATAATTCTGGATTGGTAAAAAGCCTTACCACTCAATTATTAGCCATGTTTTAAACTGAATGTGATTGTGTTTGTCGAGCTTGCACCAAATAGCCGCAACGATGTTCACCATCAATAATCCAATGGGTACGTTCTACGTGACAATCTGGTAGCACGGCGGCAAACATTTCTAATTCATGACCGCAGATGCTAGGGAACGACTCAGCGACATTGGAAATCGCACAGTTATGTTCCATGAAGATAAAGCTATCTTGTTTTGAGGATTCCACTGAGTGATATTCTGCCATGAATCCTTCAGTTTTTCTCAGAGTCACCAAATTAGCTACACGTTCTTCTAATGATCCGTTACCGACGCGATCGCGGTATTCTTGAGCTTTACGCTCCCACTGTTTTTGTAAAATCGAGGTTACTTGGTCACGGCCTACGGTTTCTGCTAAAGTGTCCAACAGTGAAACTGCAAATTCACCATAGCGATCGCTTTGATGATTGTTTAAACTTCTTTGCAGGCGATCGCGTCCCCGGCGGCTTAACTTATATATATGCTGTGGCCGCCCCATACCTATTTGTGCAGATGAATACAAAACTAAATCTTCCGTCTCCAAATCTTTCAAATGACGACGAATTGCTTGCTTGCTGACATCTAAAACTTCCGCTAACTCAAAAGCAGTTGCTTGTGAGCGCTTAAGCAGATACTCCAGAATATCTTGCTTGGTTGAGGTCTGGTGAGTAGTCTCCATTTGCTCTACAAGACGCTGCATGAACGTCCCCAAAAATTTTTTTTAGAAAATTTGACTTTAACAACATTGTTGTTGTTAATTTAGCGTAAAATGAAAATAAATTAAACAACGATTATGTTGTTTTACTCCCTAAGTCCTATTTTAACAGCCGTGTAACCACTCGGAAACACGAAAAGGGAAGAGGCTCAAACAGCCCGTCTCCCATCCTTAAAGAGATTTCCGTAAAGAGATTCCACAATTCCAGTTCTGAACACAAGAGATTAATACCGATGAGTGTCACTGCCAAAACCTTAGTCAACCAACCCTACAAGTACGGCTTTATTACAGATATTGAAGCCGACACTATCCCACGTGGACTAAATGAGGACGTTGTTCGCTTGATCTCCTCCAAGAAGAACGAGCCACAGTTCATGTTAGATTTTCGCCTCAAATGTTATCGCCAGTGGCTCAAAATGACAGAACCAACTTGGCCGAGTGTCAAGTATCCGGCTATTGACTATCAAAATATTATCTACTATTCTGCGCCCAAGAAGAAGAAAGCCAAGCTCAACAGCTTGGATGAGGTAGATCCTACCTTGCTGGAAACCTTTGAAAAATTGGGTATTTCCCTCACTGAACAGAAGCGACTAGCAAATGTGGCTGTTGATGCAATTTTCGATAGCGTTTCTGTTGCTACGACATTTAAGGACAAACTCGCCGAAGATGGAGTTATCTTTTGCTCAATTTCGGAAGCTTTACAAGAACATCCCGAACTTGTGCAGAAGTATCTGGGTAGCGTCGTTCCTCCAGCAGACAATTATTTTGCCGCTTTAAATGGTGCAGTATTCAGTGATGGTTCTTTTGTCTATATTCCTAAAGGCGTAAAATGCCCAATGGAATTGTCTACATATTTCCGCATCAACTCCGGTGACACGGGACAGTTTGAACGGACTTTGATTGTGGCTGAAGAAGGAAGCTATGTTTCCTACCTAGAAGGTTGTACTGCGCCGATGTATGACACCAACCAATTACACGCCGCAGTGGTGGAACTTGTCGCCTTGGATAACGCGGAAATTAAATACTCCACTGTGCAGAACTGGTACGCCGGTGATGAAAAGGGTAAAGGTGGGATTTATAATTTCGTCACCAAGCGTGGTTTGTGTCAGGGTGTAAATTCTAAGATTTCCTGGACTCAAGTAGAAACTGGTTCAGCCATTACTTGGAAGTATCCTAGCTGTGTGTTAGTGGGTGATAATTCTGTGGGTGAATTTTACTCGGTGGCGCTGACAAATAATATGCAGCAAGCTGACACGGGGACAAAGATGATTCACGTGGGTAAAAATACTCGCAGTACGATTATTTCTAAGGGAATATCGGCGGGTAATTCTAGTAATAGTTATCGCGGTTTGGTGAAGGTTAATCCTACGGCTAAGGGTGCGAGAAATTATTCTCAGTGCGACTCGATGCTGATTGGCGATAATGCCCATGCTAATACTTTCCCTTATATTCAGGTGCAAAATAATTCTGGGAAGGTGGAGCATGAGGCTTCTACTTCTAAGATTGGTGAAGACCAATTGTTTTATTTTGCTCAACGGGGTATTTCTTCGGAAGATGCTATTTCGATGATGATTAGCGGTTTCTGTAAGGATGTTTTTAATCAGCTACCTATGGAGTTCGCTGTGGAAGCTGACAAGCTTTTGAGTATGAAGTTGGAAGGTAGTGTTGGGTAGTTGGTCTTTGTCTTAGATTAGATTAACGAACCGCAAAGGGCGCAAAGTGCGCGAAGTTAAGAGAAGAGAAGGGAAGAGAAGAGAGAAGATGATTATTGAAAATAGTGATGTTGTGCTGTCTGTTAAGGGTTTGACGGCTAGTGTTGATGGGACTCCGATTTTGAAGGGTTTGGATCTTGAGGTTCGGGCTGGAGAAATTCATGCGATTATGGGACCGAATGGTTCTGGTAAGAGTACTTTTTCTAAGGTTTTGGCTGGACACCCTGCTTATGAGGTGACTGGTGGTGAGGTGATTTTCCAAGGTCAGAATCTTTTGGAAATGGAACCGGAGGAACGGGCTAGAAGCGGTGTGTTTTTGGCTTTTCAATATCCGTTGGAAATTCCGGGTGTGAGTAATCTGGATTTTTTACGGGTTGCTTACAATTCTCGTCGGAAAGCTCAGGGTTTGGAGGAGTTGGACGCTTTCGATTTTGATGATTTGATTGAGGAAAAGTTGGAAGTTGTCAAAATGAATCCGGCTTTTCTCAACCGTAGTCTAAATGAAGGTTTTTCTGGTGGTGAGAAGAAGCGGAATGAAATTCTGCAAATGGCTCTGCTGGAACCAAAGTTGGGTATTCTGGATGAGACTGATTCGGGTTTGGATATTGATGCTCTGAGAATTGTGGCTGATGGTGTGAATCAATTGGCTAGTCCAGAAAATGCCACGATTATGATTACTCACTATCAACGTTTGCTCAATTATATTGTGCCTGACTATGTTCATGTCATGGCAAATGGTCGCATTCTCATGTGTGGTGGTAAGGATTTGGCGCTGGAATTGGAAGAACGCGGTTATGACTGGGTTCTGGAAGCTGCTGAGGTGGGTGTGTAATGACTATTCAAGTTAAAGTTTCTCCTAGTCCGGTTCCTAACTCAAATGCTGTGAGTTTGACTTCGACTCTGTTGGATAAAGATAGTTATCTGACTGGGTTGTTAGATGAAGTTACTACACCACAAACAGCAGATTATTTCCAGGAAATACGCCAAGGCGCTGCTAATTGGGTGCGTCATTCCAGTATCCCTAATACCCGCGAGGAAGAATGGCGGTTTACTGATTTGTCGGCGCTGCGTCAAGTGCAGTTTCATGTAGAAACACAATTAAAATCAGTTGATATCTCGGCTTTAACTTTACCAGAGGCTGTTAATAGTCGTTTGGTGTTTGTTAATGGTGTCTATGCGCCGGATTTATCCGCTGTTGCAGATTTACCTTCTGGGGTTGTTGTCGGTAATTTGGCGGGTTTTTCTAAGTCTCAGCAGGAGCTGGTTAAACAGTATTTAGCACAATCTGAGGGTTCACAAGAGGTTTTTACTGCTCTCAATACTGCTGGTATCTCTGATGCGGCGGTGGTTTGGGTGGCGAAGAATGTGATTGTGGAAACTCCTATTCATCTGTTGTTTGTTAATAGTGCTGGTGAACAAGCAACGATTTCTCAGCCTCGTTGTTTGGTGATGGCTGAAACTGGTGGTAGTGTGACTTTGGTGGAAGATTTTACTAACCACAGAGGCGCAGAGGACGCAGAGGCGGTTTACCTCACTAATGCAGTTACGGAAGTTTGGCTGGGTGAGAATGCTCAGGTAAGTCATACTAGGATTGAGCGTGAAGGTGCAGAGGCTTTTCATGTAGGGAAGACTGCTGTTACTCAAGCTCGTGATAGTCGATATACTTGTCATGCTTTAAGCTTTGGTGGTAAGTTATCGCGCCACAATTTAGAAATTCTGCAAACTGGTGAACAAACCGAAACGACTCTCAACGGTTTGACGATGATTTCTGGTAGACAAGTTGGTGATACTCACAGTGCGATCGCACTTAATCATCCCCATAGTACCAGCAAACAATTACATAAGTGCATTGTAGGCGATCGCGCTCATGCCGTATTCAATGGCAAGGTGTTTGTCCCGAAAGCCGCACAGCTAACAAATGCCGGTCAATTAAATCGCAATTTATTGTTATCATCAAAAGCCAGAGTTGATACTAAGCCGCAGTTGGAAATTACCGCCGACAACGTTAAATGCGCTCATGGTGCTACCGTCAGCCAATTGGAAGACGATGAAATCTTTTATCTCCAAAGCCGGGGAATTAACGAAGATGATGCGCGTAAGTTGTTAATTAATGCTTTTGCTGCGGAAATTATCAACCAAATCCCAGTCAAATCTCTACAAGCAGTCCTATTAAACACAGTCAATAGTCTCAAGTCTTTGACTAATGACTAATGACAAATAACTAATGACTAATCACCCATGACTTTCACCCCTACCAAAACCCTAGCTGATCAAGTTCGCGCTGATTTCCCGATATTACATCAGGAAGTTAACTCGAAACCTTTGGTTTATCTGGATAATGCAGCTACTTCCCAAAAACCTTTATTCGTATTAAACATCCTGCGGGATTATTACGAACAATATAATGCTAATGTGCATCGTGGCGCTCATACTCTGAGTGCTAAAGCCACTGATGCTTATGAAGGTGCGCGAGATAAAGTAGCTAAATTTATTAATGCTGCGTCACGTCAGGAAATCATCTACACCCGCAACGCCAGTGAAGCCATTAATCTGGTAGCCTACAGCTGGGGGATGAACAATTTGCACCCAGGGGACGAAATTATTATGTCGGTGATGGAACACCACAGTAATATCGTTCCTTGGCAACTTGTATCACAAAAAACGGGTGCGGTGTTAAAGTTTGTGGAATTGACACCAGAAGGAAGTTTTGATTTAGAACAGTTTAAAAACCTGATTTCTGACAAAACTAAATTAGTTGCTGTGAGTCATGTTTCTAATACTTTGGGATGTATTAACCCAGTAGCAGAAGTTGCCAAAATTACTCACAAATACGGTGCGAAATTATTAGTTGATGCTTGCCAAAGTGTACCGCATATGCCTGTGGATGTGCAACAAATCGACTGTGATTGGTTGGTTGCTTCCGGTCATAAAATGTGCGCCCCCACTGGCATCGGATTTTTGTATGGTAAATTGGAACTATTAGAATCAATGCCGCCATTTTTCGGTGGGGGTGAGATGATTGCAGATGTGTATTTAGATCATTCTACCTACGCAGAATTACCCCATAAATTTGAAGCTGGTACTCCTGCAATTGCGGAGGCGATCGCCTTGGGAGCTGCGGTAGATTATCTTAGTAACATTGGGATGGATAAAATCCACGCCTACGAAGCCGAACTCACAGCGTATTTGTTCCAACAATTAGAGCAAATACCCCAAATCACAATATACGGCCCCAAACCCAACGCCAAAGGCGAAGGAAGGGCTGCTTTAGCTGCATTTACAGCCGCAGATGTCCATCCTAACGACTTATCAACATTATTAGACCAAGAAGGCGTAGCGATTCGTTCTGGACACCACTGCACTCAACCATTACACCGTCATTTAGGTTTACCGGGAACCGCACGGGTAAGTTTATCTTTCTATAACACCCGCGAAGAAATTGATATTTTCATCAAAGCGCTGAAAGAAACTCTGGACTTTTTTGCTGGTTTCATGAATTAATCTTAGGTGGGCGATGCCCACCTTTGTTAAATAGGCTGTTCAAGGATATTGCAGCTTTATGGGGAATAAAAACCACAAAAAAGCAATTCGCTCGCTGAATAAACGGATTGATGAACATCAAGAAAAGATTAGACTAGAGTATGAACAAGATTATCCCGATCAAGGTTTGATTAGACATTGGAAAGCTGAAATTCAAGCTTTTGAAAAGGGGATTCAGCAAGCACTCAAACGATTGGGGAAATAATTATGCAAATTAGCAATCGCGTCCTCCCTATTGCCAATTCTACTCTGAGTAAATTAATTACAGAATTAGGCTCTGAATGCCAAAATGTTACGGCCTTAATTTATCAACTTCAGTCACCTTACTTGAGTACAAGGCAACAAGCTGAAATTCTCGCAGAGTTGCTAACTGCTACAATTCATTTACAGATTCATTGTGGTGATGAATTTCAAGATTTAATTGCTAAAGAGATGGAATCATTACCTGATGATGATGAACAAGAAAATTAGGTTATTAGGGTAAAAGCGCTACAAATATTTTTATCCTAAATATAGGTATAGCTGGGGAGTGGGGAGTGGGGAGTGGGGAGTGGGGTAAAAGCCTTTCGGTGTCTAACTTTTATGTTCAGTTTATGTCCTAACGTCCTTGGCGGTTGCTATAAAATTTGATAATTTATATCTCATATTTTCATGGAATAGGTATTTTGATATGCTTGCCCAGTCAACCCTTGCTGAACAAAGAACGGTTTTACATAACGTCAGTTGGGAAACCTTTGAAGCCTTGCTGAGAGATACAGGTGAGGATAGAGGTTCTCGGCTTGCTTATGACTGCGGTACTTTAGAAATTATGACCCCACTTTTTGAACACGAAAATGCTAAGAGTAATTTTGGAAATTTTATTATTGCTTTAGCGGAAGAATTAGATATTGAAATTAGAAGTGCTGGTTCCACAACATTAAAGCGACGATTAACAAATCGAGGTATAGAGCCAGATAATTGCTATTATATTCAAAATGAGCCAGCTATTAGAGGTCAGGAAACACTAAATTTAGAAACAGACCCCCCACCTGATTTAGCTATTGAAATTGACATTACCAGCAGTTCAGTTAATAAATTTGGAATTTATGCAGCGCTGGGTGTGACTGAATTATGGAGATATAACGGACAAGATTTAAAATTTTATCAGTTGCTAGGAGAACAATATATTGAGTCTAAATTTAGTATTGCTTTTCCCTTAATTGCAGTGAGTGATATCAGTCGATTTATTCAGCAGAGTAAAAACATGGGCGAAATTGCTTTATTGAAATCCTTCCGTATTTGGGTAAGGGAGAAAATACAATAATTAGGTAGCCACTTCTGTGCATCATTAATTACGAACTACGAACTACGAACTACGAATTACGAATTACGAATTAGTAGAATATCCCTCCTCGTATTCCATGACTTTGGCATAATAACCCAAAGCTTCACAAGTGAATTTTAAACTTGCAAGGGCTTGTTCTTCAATGCGATAATCTTTGATTTTTCTCGCTAAAAGCAAACGGTCTTCATAATATTTAATTGCTTTTTTATAGTCACCCAAGGCTTCACAAGCAACGCCTAAACTGCCCAGAGATTGTTCTTCACTACGCTGGTCTTTGAGTTCTTTGGCTAATTGCAAACGTTCCTCATAATATAGAATAGCTTTACCATAGTTACCTGTAGCATAGCAAGCATTACCCAAATTTTTGAGTACCTGTGAAACAGTGCGAAGACGGTTAAGTGAACGTGCTATTCTGACGCATCTTTCATAGTAAGCGATCGCTTGCGGGTAATCGTCCAAAGCATAATAAGCATTACCTATATTTTTTAGTACCTGTTCCATACCCCAATTATCTTGAAGTTCTTCAACAATTTCTAAACTTTCTTTTTGATATTCAATTGCTTGTGTAAATTTACCCGCAGCTTTATACACCAAGCCTAAATTATTTAATGCTGCTACCTGACTCCGCTTATTTGATGTCTGACGAGTGATTTTTAAACACTCTTGCAGATACTTTATTGACTGTTTATAGTCGTTCAGGTGACGGTACGCATTACCCAAGTGCGAAAGTGCTTGGATATGTATTGATAAATCTTGGGTAGTCTGTTCTAAAGCTAGACACTGCTGGGAATAAGAAATTGTGCTTTGATAATCACCTGAAGTATAGGTTGTCAGTGCTAAAACAGAAAATACCTGTTTCTGTTGTTGTATATTACCAACAGCCTGAAACATCTGTAGTGCTTGTTGTAATGACTTTAGCGCCGCTATTAATTCACCATCTTCTTGCTGTTTAATCCCTTGATGTAGTAACTTGGATGCTTCTGATAACTGGTGGTAACTAGGCTGACCTGAGGGTACGCTTTCCTCTGGAAGTACAGTTTCCCCCAAGAAACTCTGGTCTAATTCATGCGTAATGGTATCAGGGTTGATTAGTTTTAACGTCTTTTTTATACTTTGCTTAAATTCACCGTTAGACATCGACCAATTCCTGTTAAGTTTTGTGATAAACCTAGTGTTCCCAAAACCGCAGTTTTACTTTCATAGATGAAATAATCAGGAGATTAACAATGCAAAGAATCCTGGAACCAGAAGTTATGGATACCTGGGAAGAAGCCATTGAGTATGATGCAATGGACTTTACCGAGGTAAATACGGCTTTTGCATCAGAGGCGATCGCTTTGGGGCCAAAAGAACAAGGTCTGATATTGGACGCTGGGACTGGAACTGGTCGGATTCCGGTGTTAATCTGCCAAATGTGTCCTCAATGGCAAATTGTGGCCATTGACCTAGCTGAAAATATGCTGAAAATTGCTGCACAACATATACAACAAGCCAATTTACAACAACAAATTCACTTTAGATTAGTTGATGCTAAACACTTACCTGATCAAGATCAGGTATTTGATATGGTCATCTCTAATAGCCTTGTGCATCATTTACCCGATCCACTGCTGTTTTTTCAAGAACTGAAGCGCGTCACCAAACCCAATAGTGCTATTTTCATCCGCGATTTAATTCGACCAGTTGATGAAGCGACAATGAATGCTTTGGTGGACAGTATCGGAAATGAATACAACTCCCACCAGAAAAAATTATTTCGTGATTCTCTCCACGCTGCACTCACAATAGATGAAGTGAATCAGTTAATTTCGGCTGTGGGTTTGTCCGGGGTCAAGATTTATCAGTCAAGCGATCGCCATTGGACGGCTGAACGACGTTGGAATTGCTAAAAAGTAAATAATTAGGTACGTTTTTCATAGTACAGGTTGGCGTAAGTAGCACAACCATTTTAAATCAATGAAAAGCCTATATAATCAGCTTCTTAACTGGTACTAGCTGCTTGACGTACCTTGCTATTTTGCTATGAAGCTTTATCTATTCATTGGTGTTTTGCTACTCCAAACCTGTTCAAACTCGGCTTGAGTAATGCCAAATTCTTGAATATCTTCTTCACCTAAAGGTTTGTCACATAACATACCATGACTGTCTGCAAAATGGCTACTGTCGTAAAATAATACGTTGCCATTTTCGTAAACTTCTATTTGTCTGACAGCACATAAATCATAGCCAACCTCCATGAAATAGGTGCTTGTACCCCAAGTATCATACTCGCCGCCAAGGGATTCATCCCAGAACCATTTACAATATTTTTTTAACTTTCTTGATAGAGACATAATTTCTTTACTCCTATAAGGGATTGCTACCTGCAAGCTACTCTACGAGAATATGCTTTTGATCTTTCTAGATGAATGCGTCTTGAAAACTTATATGCAGAAATATACTCTTGCAAGGTAAGGCTTTACTACAATTGGGTGGCTATCAAAATTAGTTTCACACTTTGAGGTTGCTTGTCTCTAACATACCCATTTTAAATTTCTGCAAGAGCAAGCATTAACAGCTACAATTTCATTTTACCCTACTATTCTCTCTCCATCCGCAGGCCATTATTATAGCGCAGTATCTCTCGCACTTCCATTAAAATTATGCCCAATCTATTTTTACCACTACCATCAGATCCACAACCCCAATAGTAGTCGATAGGTGAGTTTTCTACGATTTCTTTATTATCTGTGGCGAGTAATATTTCCCTAATATATTGATGGGTTGCAAATTTACGCATTACCGCTTTTCGCATCACATCATCTTTAACTTTTTCCCAGTCTTGGCGCAAGGGACGACTGCTTTCACGTCCCATTTTTGCTGCATCGTTAGGGGTTTTGACTAAGCGTATTTGCTCTACATGGAATGTCCCAACAAATTTTTGTGCTTGAAAATAATGTTCACTAGTGTACCAATACAAATTATCCAACTCAAAGCCGTGGGGCGAAAAGTTGGAGAAACAACCATATTGTTCGCGTGGACTGTAGAAATAGATTGTCATGTTTTTTTTGATAAAATTGTTAGATATATATTGCTAATTTATAGGTGATTTAATCGGCAATTTAATGATAAATTCAGTACCTTGTTGCAACTCTGAGATTACTTCTATTTTACCTTTGTGTTTATCGATTATCTGGTAACAGATACTTAAACCTAAGCCAGTGCCTTTACCGACTGGTTTAGTTGTAAAAAAAGGATTAAACAATTTATTTTTAAGCTCCGGTAAAATTCCTGATCCGTTATCTCTAATTCCTACTTGGATATGATTAACATCCAACTTTAGTGTAGCTATAGTAATTTGTCTATTTCTTGTATTTTTTTTGTCAATCAAAACATCTATAGCATTACTTAAAATATTCATAAATACTTGATTTAGTTGAGCTGGATAACACTCAATTAAAGGGAGATTTCCATAATTTTTAATTACTGTGATTTCATTTTTAAGTCTGTGATTAAGAATTAATAGAGTATTATCAATTCCTTCATGAATATTTACTTCCTTAATAGCTGATTCATCGAGGCGGGAAAAATTACGTAAAGATAAGACAATTTCCCGAATACGTTGAGCGCCCATTTTCATGGAAGTGAGTAGGCTTGATAAATCTTTAGTGATAAAATCTAAATCTATTTCTGCGATTTTTTCGGCAATAATCCAGCTTGGTTCTGGGTACTCTTGCTGATATAAATCTATTAAAATTAGTAAATCTTGAATATAGTCATTGGCATATTCGATATTACCATTAATAAAATTAACTGGGTTATTTACTTCATGGGCTATACCTGCTACCATCTCTCCCAGAGAAGACATTTTTTCGGTTTGGATTAATTGTCCTTGGGTTTCTTTCAAGTCTTGGAGGATTGTTTGCAGTTCCTGAGTGCGTTCTGTTACCCGTTGTTCTAAATTTTGGCGTGCTAATTCTAATTCCTGAGTGCGTTCTTCTACCCGTTGTTCTAAATTTTGGCGTGCAAGTTCTAACTCTTGTGTATAGTCCCCTACCCACTCGACTAATTGATTTAAGGAAGTAGCTAGAGTCCCAACTTCATCATTACTTTTGATATTAGCTCTAAGTTTAAAGTTGGATTCTTGCGTAATTCTTCTAGCAACATTAGTAACTAATTGTAAAGGACGAGCAATTAACCTACTGCTATATATTGCTAGTGCTGCGGCGATCGCCGTTGACAGCAACATACTACCAAGGATAACTTTTACTCGCAATTGTTGAGCTTGTTCAAAGCGAGTATGTGCTTTTTGTTTATGAATATCAGCTTGACCTATAACCAGAATTAATTCATCTGAAAGTTGGTCAAATTTTACATTGATATTAACTTGCTGTTCTTCCTGAAGTAAAATGATTAAATCTGTATGATTTAACTTAAGTTTTTGTCCTGACAAGTTATTTCTTTCAACTTGTTGCCAGAAAAAATTAACTATCTTACTATATGATTGTGTTGTTAAATAATAGTTTTCTAAAAGATAATCAAATTCGGTTTTATTTATAACTAAATCCTGAGAATAAGTATTAACAAAGTTTTTGACTTGATCCAAATTTTTATTGACTATAATTAGTTGATTCTGAAATTGATTTTTTTCAAATTCAAACCAAATTGAGTTATCTAAAACAGTAGCTAGACGTTGTGGATGTAGTCTGATTCTAGTTACTGAATTTTCTAAATCCTTCAATAAAGATTGCTGTTGATAAGATAAGTTTAATTGCTTATAAGCATATGTTTCATTGTTGTATGCAAGCAGAAATCCACTTGTTGTACCAATAAAGGAAATGCCAATTGCTACAGTGTAGCCATAAGTAATTTTTTTGGCGATATTCCAGCGATAACTTAAACGGTTTAGCCAAGTCAATTTTTTTTTAAATTGATTTTTATAGTCTATTAACATTCATTTATGTTTAACTTGATTATAAAAAATTGCCCTGTCCTATTTTTTTATAAACTTCCCGAATGATGTTGTAATCAGCATCATTAGCTGGCATGAATTTTGAGCCTCTATAAGGTTGATTTACTTCAGTCACTAGCAGACTTTCAAGTAGTTTATCATGATGCTCAAGCATACGCGATCGCACATCTTCTATCAGACTAAATGCTAACTGGTTATTCATAACAAACAAATCACTAGGTAGCAGTGTGCCTTTAGCGATTACAGAAAATTCTTTCTCAGATAAACCTTCAGATTTCAAGAGTATTTTGTATCTATCAGACGCAATTGTCCAAGCATCAACCTCACCTTTTTTTAAAGCTTGCATTCCCTGATTACCTAACATCACAATCTGGACATCAGTATTTGGATCTAACCCAGCATTCATAAGCATCTTTGTCGGAGCTAAATGTCCAGAAGTCGAACCAATTCTTCGCATGGCAATTGTTTTGCCTTTGAGTTGAGCTAATGATTTAATTTTGCTATCCGCACGGACAAGAATGATGGGATAATAGTTATGGCGTTGGATAGCAACAATCGGAATAGCCTTAGCACGAGAATTTAAAACCACGTATTCTGATGGGCCTGCTAAGACAATATCTACCTGACCAGATTGCAATGCTGCTGCTGCTGCTGTGCGATTTTTTACGGGAAAAAATTCAATGGGTATGCCCAATACTTCTTCCAAGGTAGTGCGAAAATCTCCATAATCTCGCTGTAAATCTTCCAGACCAGTCACATCAGCAACTGCAAATTTAAAATTATTAGATGTGGAATTGCTGGCATTATAGGAACTAGTTTCGATAGGGCTAACTCTTGTTGAACAACCACCAATAAACAGGATAAAATTACAAACTAATTTACGCCTTTTCATAAATTTTAGTATTTTTGAAAATTGCTAATTGTCTTTTAGTAGGTTTTTAAGAAGTGTTTTGATAATAGTATGTTGGGTTGCTACTTTCTACTATGTGATCACTTAAGTGTAATACTTTTTTGAATAAATTGACTGAAAAATCTTTTTTATTTTTCATCCGGGATTGTGAGTTTACTATTTTATTTAATCAACGCCAAAGGTTAAGAAGAGGTTATTAATTAATAATTCCAATAAGGCAATTATAAATAATAAACTATGCAAAATATTTTGGTGGGATAGTTGTCGCACTGTATCCAGTTAAGCTAAACTCACATCTTGCACCTGTCGTTATCACCCGCCGAGGGTTCAAACCTCCGTCTGATAGCGAAAGTCGTCTTCAGACGACTGGGGAAAGATTTCAGTCCATTTGAATGGACTTTAGCTATGAGCTTCGGAAATTGATTTTCGAGCGGGTTTTGTAGCTAATATGGAAATTTTCACGCCGACTTACTTCGTACAGCAGGGTGTAAATAGCACAGCTATTTGAAAATTAATGAAACGCCTACATAATCGGCTTTTTGATTTTTGCCTGGGCGGATTGCAATACCCCCTGCTGTGTACGGGTTAAAATCGTTTTTCACTAGCAACCAATTCTCTGGGTTCATAGTGACGGCAATTCTGACAGGGGCCACTGGGATTAACAGCACAGCGCATATAGCCAGAACGAGCATTAAATGTGCAACTGATATCGCCAATGAGGTAACCCACACCTTCTAAATAATAGCGATCGCCCTCAGTTGGTCTGATGTAATCTCGGATGCGTCCTCCTGACAGATTCGTAGCGGCTTGTCTCATCCGCAGGCGTGTCCGCGTCTGGGTCTTACGGATGACCCACAGGGAAAACAAGGACGGTAATAAACCAACGGTAATCACTAAAAGTGTCTTCAACACCTGATCTTTCCCTCTTTGATCGGAATACTCTTTCCTGATGTTACACAGCATTTCCTCACTGGGAAAATTAGTGGCAGATTGCAATGGCAGTATGGCATCTGGTAACTTTGGGAAGAAGTACTGATCCACTGCCATCAGCATAACTGTTACAACCTAACGGAGAAAGTATTTTCAGGTGCGAATTGATAGCACAAGCGATCGCAGGAGGCAAAAAATGGGTTTGGCTGAGTTAAGAATTGTGTTGGTGGAACCAGCAGGCCCGATGAATGTAGGGTCAATCGCTAGGGTAATGAAAAATTTTGGTTTACATAATTTAGTCTTAGTCAATCCCCAATGCGATCCGGTGGCGGAAGAAGCTTTGAAAATGGCAGTTCATGCCAAGGAGATTTTAGCATCAGCGGTATTGGTGACAACTTTACCAGAAGCATTGCAGGGTTGTGTCCGAGCGATCGCTACCACAGCACGGGTGCGTGATTGGGAAACACCCTTAGAAAATCCCCGCACAGCCCTACCTTGGCTACTAGAATCACCAGAGTCACCCGCAGCATTGATTTTTGGCAGGGAAGACCGGGGTTTAAGTAATGAAGAATTAAATTATGCCCAGCGATTTGTTCGCATTCCCACAAGTGACAATTATGCCTCCCTGAATTTAGCATCAGCCGTGGCTATCTGCTGCTATGAACTGGCACAATCGACAACACCACCGACCAGCCCACCCCCCAGTCCCACGGAATTGGCATCTTTGGATATTGTAGAAACTTATTATCAGCAATTAGAATCTCTATTACTAGATATAGGTTATTTATATCCCCATACAGCCCTGAGTCGCATGGCCAAATTCCGGCAATTGTATAATCGCGCCCACCTGCAAACAAAGGAAGTAGCCATGTTACGAGGAATTTTGCGACAAATACAATGGGCGCTGAAAAGTCGGGATGAAAACTTGTGATTAATTGTTTAATATGTCAGGAATTATCCCCCCAAAAATAGTTAATATGGCTTAAAATAAACACAAAAAGGCTACTGAGTGATTTCCGCATCCAGCAGCTTCATTCGTGAGTTTTGGGTCGGGAGTCTGCTGGAAAACATTCGAGTGGGTCACAAGGAGTAACAGTGCCAGAGTCAAGTGACAAACTAAAAAATTTATCGGGGCGTGAACCCACAAACCGCCGCCCACGTCAGAGTAAAGGCAAAAAAGTGGGCAAGAAAAAGGTAAAAATCCCCAATCCGCAGCAGCGTCCTCCCAAAAGAGAAGTAGCTTTAACGCGGGTTAACCATAATATGATGCCTCCTCCAACTCCTACTGGGGTAAGGAGGTCGAAACCAGGGCTAATCATGCCAGCAGCCGTAAAACCCATTGGGTATATGAATGGGACTACACCACCCTTTTATCCCAACACAGTGAGAGTCAAGAATGTGCGGGTACAGAAGCAAGCAATGCCAAAAATGGGCAGACGAATGTCGCGCAAAACGCGGTTAAAGCCAATGGCTAGAACCATGTTATATGCTTTGCGCTTGTTGATTGTGGGAGTCGGTATCGGTGCGATTGTGGGAACGATTTTATCAGTCTTCGACCCTGCAACTCGTATGCCCAGTAATTCTGCGGCACAATCTCATAATGCTGGGACAAATCAGCGACAAAGTATCCCTAATGCTGCGGCTGGCTTGTATTTGTCCCAGGAAATTAGCCCGTTGAAAGATGCCGTAGAAAATTTGGCTACGGCAAACTCTAATCTCACACTGGGGGTTTTCTTTGTTGATTTAGATACTGGTGGCTACGTAGGTGTGAATAGCCTGACCAGTTTCTCTGCGGCTAGTACAATCAAAGTGCCGCTGCTAATCGCCTTTTTTCAAGATGTGGATGCCGGCAAAATCCGCCTGGATGAAATGCTGACGATGGAAAAAGAGATGGTGAGTGGTGGTTCGGGAAATCTGCAATATCAAAAAGTGGGTAGCCAGTATACCGCCCTGGAACTTGCCACTCGAATGAGTACTATCAGCGATAACACAGCCACCAATATGCTGATTGCCCGATTAGGAGGTATGGAGGCGCTGAATCAGCGTTTTCAAAGCTGGGGATTATCAGCTACAGCAATTCGGAATCCTCTGCCAGATTTAGCCGGAACCAACACCACCAGCCCCAGAGAATTGGGAAGTCTGATCGCTATGGTAAATCAGGGAAATTTAGTCAGTATGCGATCGCGGGATATGATACTTGATATTATGCGTCGTACAGAGCGAGATCATCTGCTACCTTCGGGTTTAGGCACAGGCGCAAGAATACACCATAAAACAGGTGATATTGGCACCATGTTGGGTGATGTGGGTTTGATTGATATCCCCACTGGCAAGCGCTACATCGCGGCTGTGATGGTCAAACGCCCCCATAATGACCCGGAAGCGGAAAAACTAATTAGCTCGATTTCTCGTGCTGCTTACCAACAATTTAGCCAGAATACCGCACCCAATCCCGTAATGAATCCCCCCGCACCTAATAATATGGGCAACACTATCACCCCAAATGCTACTCAAGCCCCATACTCATCTCCATAAAATTCACAAAATTTTTCTCAAAAATAATGTTGTATATTAAAGCTAATACACAACATTGTTTCTATTTATTCTGTATATCCGTATTTTGGTAATTGATCAATTACCTTTACTTTCAAGCGGGTTAGCAATGTATTTGAATGCTGGCTCAGAATTCCAAGGGCCACGCTCATCTTTACCGTTACCGTTTGTAGATAGGTTGTAATAAAGATCAACCGTTTCATCAGGCTGAATATTACCAAAGAATGGGTCGGTCAATTTACCCAATGAATCGAGAGCTTTCATAAACATCTGAGTATGAGAAATCTCTCGTGTTAAGAGATGAACCAAAGTATCTTTAGTGCCTTGATCTGTTGCCAGTTTAATCAATTCTTCGTAAGTCTGACGAGCGCCTGCTTCAGCGGCAATGTTAGCTCTCAAATCCCGCACAACATCTCCACCTTCATTCAAGTAACTTGCTGTCCAAGCACTTCCTTGACTATCTAGAAAGTGAGGCCCCATACCTCTAACAGCGAATAGAGTGCTTTTGTATGCCTCTGTTTGATCCATATTCTTAGTATGACCTTCAATCAGTCTACCAACCATTTCTAAATGACCGAATTCCTCCAGAGCAATGTCTTGGAGCATATCTCGAATTCCAGCATTTTCAACATGAAACGATTGTACCCAATATTGCAAAGCTGCTGATAGCTCTCCAGTTGCTCCCCCAAACTGCTCTAGCAGTAATTGAGCAAAACGAGGGTTAGGTTCAGCAATATTTACAGAGTGAATTGGCTCTTTTTTGTGGTAAAACATATTATACCTCTTAAATAATTTTTGATGACAAAGAATAGTTAATTAGGATAAAATAAATTAGTTATTATATTTCAACCTCAAAAACCATAAAGCCGCTCGCAATACTACCAAACGGTAGTATTGATGCGTTGAATTAAAGAAATTAACTAACATTTAGATTGAGAGAACGTCGCAATTCCCGAAAGTTATAAACTTGATATTGAGGTTACGAGATTATTTTGTGAGAAGGTTTAGCAGGCACGTTTCTCATCTATTTATCAGCTCGCTGCTAATCTAAGTTAGGCTCTAGTACGGCTGGTAAATAATCCCCACAAATAAATAGCAATTATTGAGCCAATAACAGCGACAAACAGACCAGGTATACTTAAACCAGCAGCCGTTAATTGCAGTGTTCCCGTTTGTAACAGTGTAAATATACTACCTCCAACAAACGCACCGATAATACCCAAAATCATTGTTGAGAGAATACCACCACCTTGACTACCGGGATAAATCGCTTTACCGATTGCACCAGCCAAAAGTCCTAAAATTGCCCAAGCAATCAGGTTCATCATAATTTTCCTCTAAAATCTCAACTGTACTTATATTAGCAATTCTTATTTACAATTGTTTCAGCCAAAGGAAATAGTTATTAAAATCAAAAGGTAGAGAAATACTTAAGAGTTGATACTACCTAAAATTAATCTTAAATTGTTCAGGATAATTGGTAATAGTTGATGAGTATAATTACCAATTACCATTTTTTATGAGCAATCAGACTTAAAAAGTAGCTGCAATACTTAGCTCAAATTGCACGAGAAAATTGTTTATCTCTGGTTTGATTATAATTATCAAATATCAGAGCAATGTTTCTCACCAATAACCTACCGATATCTGTAATCTCGATTTGGTTGGTTGATATTTTCACGAGTTCATCGGTTGCTAGTCTTTCTAATTCCTTTAATTCATGGGAAAAATAATCGTCGAAATTGATCTGATATTTATCTTCAATATCTTGCTTATTCAAATGAAAGTGAGACATAATACACATGATCACATCCCGTCTAATTATGTCATCTTGACTCAGCTTAATTCCTTTACTAATCGGTAAAATATCTGCCGCGATCGCCTGATAATAATCCTTTAATTGCTTGTGGTTCTGCACATAGGCATCATTTAACATACTGATGGATGTCGCCCCAAAGCCTAAGAGTTCTGTGCCGGCGTGGGTGGTGTATCCCTGAAAGTTACGCTGGAGGGTGCGATTTTGTTGCGCGATCGCTAATTCATCATTATGTTTGGCAAAATGATCCATCCCAATGAAGAGATACTTGCTACTCGTCAGTTCTTCAATCGTCATCTTGAGAATTTCTAACTTTTCCTGTGGTTGAGGTAATGCGGCTTCAGGAATATTTTTTTGCGCTGGCTTCATCCACGGGACATAGGCGAAGTTAAACACCACAATGCGGTTAGGATCTAATGCTATCGTCTTGTTGACTGTTTCTTGAAATGTCTGGAGAGTTTGGTAAGGTAAACCATAAATTAGGTCTACATTCACACTGTCAAACTTGGCGGCTTTTATCCCAGCCATGACATTAAACAGTAGTTCTTCTGGCTGGACGCGATTCACAGCTAGTTGTACTTGGGGGTTAAAATCTTGAATACCAAAACTAATGCGGTTAAACCCTACTTCTCGGAGAAAGAAAATATAGTCTTGATCTACGTAAGCGGGATTAATTTCAATAGAAATTTCGGCTTGTGGATCAATATTAAAGTTTTCGGTGATGTGTTTCCATAAGAATTTAACTTGATCGTGATTTAAATAGTTAGGTGTACCACCACCCCAGTGAATTTGCAGAACTTTTCTATCTGGATCGATCAAGGTGGCCATTTTCTTGATTTCTCGTACCAAATGTTCTAAGTAAGGTTTAGCAATATTCTTATTTTGGGAAATTACTGTATTACAGCCGCAGAAGTAGCAAGCAGTCTCACAAAATGGGATATGGAAATATAAAGACAGAGGAGATTTTCGGTAGTTAGACGCGGCGATCGCACCGTGAAAATCAGTTACAGTAAATTCTGCGCTTAATTCTGTTGCGGGCGGGTAACTCGTGTATCTGGGTGCAGGATTATCATACTTGTTGATCATATCCAGATCAAATTTGACGCTAGGCAAGACAAAAACCATCAAAACCTCCAAGAAACTACGAATACATCGCCTCATGCAGCGCGGCGGAAATCAAATTACCAATAAATCTGTATGATGTGGCTGTTGTATAGTGTAGAGACTACCGGGAGTGCGCGATGTGTTGACTCCCACCAAACAGCTTCAATAATCTGAAATGATCGCGTTTGTTAGCTGCGACAATTATTTTTCTCCCACTAAATTATTTAACTATCAATATTTGCCTAACTAGAAAGCTATTAAGTTTTCTTTATATTTTTCTGGTTTTGAGGGGAGTTTTATACTAATGGGGTTTACGCAAGATTATGGTTAAACGTTCGCGTAGCGTGCGCGCAGCGCATACCGCAAAGGACACAAAGTACACAAAGAAAGAAGAAAGAAGAAAGAAAGAAAGAAAGAAAGAAGAAAGAAGGAAAGAAGGACTAATGACTAATTACTCAGGACTAATGACTCCGCGAAGCGGCTTGACTTTTAGATAATTTAACTGATGTGTGATTACTATAATTTATGCTTATATAAATATTAAAAGGTAAAACATGAAAACAGTCTCATGGTTAAGTCTCTCGAAACCCCCGACCCGGAATTATTGAAGCCTGGGATTAAAGCCCCTGTTCAGGAAACGTTGTTAACACCCCGGTTTTACACCACTGATTTTGATGCGGTGGCAAATTTGGATATTTCAGCGAATGAGGCTGAGTTACAGGCGGTTGTGGAAGAGTTGCGTGCTGACTATAACCGCCATCACTTTGTGCGCGATGAGGAGTTTAAGCAATCTTGGGATCACGTCCAGGGAGAAAAACGCCGCGCTTTTATTGACTTTTTGGAGCGTTCTTGCACTTCTGAGTTTTCGGGTTTTCTGCTGTTTAAAGAATTATCCCGCCGACTCAAGGTCAAAAATCCCCTCTTGGCTGATGCCTTTAATTATATGGCACGGGATGAAGCTCGCCATGCTGGATTTCTGAATAAATCGATGGCAGATTTTAATCTGTCTTTGGATTTAAGCTACTTAACCAAACATCGCACATATACCTTTTTCCCGCCTGAGTGGGTAATTTACACAGTTTACCTATCGGAGAAAATTGGTTACTGGCGTTATATTTTAGTCCATCGCCATATCCAAGAAAATCCGGAATATCAATTTTATCCCCTGTTCCGCAAATTTGAAAGTTGGTGTCAGGACGAAAATCGACATGGGGATTTCTTTAAGGCACTACTGCGATCGCAACCAAAATTATGGAACAATTGGAGAGCGCGTTTGTGGGTGCGTTTCTTTTTGCTGACTGTCTTTGTCACCCACACCATTACAGTATTTGAACGGGCGACATTTTATGAAGCCATTGGGATACATCCTCGTAAATACAATAATCGCGTCATTGAGGAGACAAACAATACCTCATCACGAGCATTCCCTCTGATTTTGGATACTAATCACCCGCAGTTTTTCTGGCGGTTAGAACAGTGTTTTCTCCGTACCCAGAGACTGACGGAAATTCAGCAAAGTCATCGTTCTGCATTTATCAAGTTCTGGCAGAAGATACCGCCCATGTTCTCGCTTATTTCTCATATGTTGCGGCTTTACCTCATTAAACCTATTGATGCGGAATCAACACGCGCCACAGTTCATTAAACCTCAAATGCTGCAAATATCGAGAGGCTCAGATCCCCGACTTCTGCCAAAAGTTAGGGATCTTTCTGTTTTATGTGAAAATCATCGCGACTCACCCTCCCCGCAGATATAAAAAGTTTGTATCCTAAATTCATAGGACTTAATATTTATTTGAAGAACTTGTGCAAGAAGATTTTAGATTAATTGTTGATTTAGTGACAGTCCTCGCCGTCGCCGCCTGTGGTGGGTTGTTGGCTTCACTTTTACGCCAACCTGTGCTGCTGGGGTATCTCATCGGCGGGATGATTGTGGGGCCAGCTGGTCTGGGAGTAATTAAAGAAGTTATTCAAGTAGAAACTTTAGCTCAGTTTGGAGTCGCCTTTTTATTATTTGCTTTGGGGGTAGAATTTTCCTTTGCAGAACTCAAAAAAGTAAAAGCGATCGCGTTGGGAGGTGGTGGGCTACAAATTGTCTTAACGATTGTGTTCACGGTGGTAGTGTGCAGAGTCACAGGGGCTTGGGAAGATTTACCTGCTAAAGGTGTGTTTTTGGGGTCAATTTTATCTTTATCTTCTACGGCTGTTGTGCTGAAGTGCTTAATGGAACGCAACGAAACAGAAACCCCCCACGGACAAGTGATGCTGGGGATTTTGGTAGTGCAGGATTTAGCGCTGGGATTAATGATTGCTGTCTTACCAGCCCTGAATCAACCAGCCGAAACTATTGGGATTGCAGTCTTTACGGCGTTAGTGCGGTTGGCTTTATTTGCTGGGGGTGCAGTAGTTGCAGGAATTTGGCTGATTCCGCGTTTGTTACGAATCCTCGCCCGCACGGAAAGCCGAGAATTATTTTTATTAGGTGTAGTAACGCTGTGTTTAGGGATTGCGCTGCTGACGGAACATCTGGGACTCTCCATTGAGATGGGGGCGTTTGTCGCTGGTTTAATGATTTCTGAGGTGGAGTACGCCGACCAAACTTTAACTTATGTCGAACCACTGCGAGATATTTTTGCTAGTTTATTTTTTGTCGCCATTGGGATGTTAATTGACCCGGTGTTTTTGTGGAATAATCTGGAATTAATTTTGGTATTGGTAGCACTGGTATTCGTGGGGAAGTTTTTAATTATTACGCCTCTGGTAAAATTGTTTAAATACCCGCTAAAAACGGCTTTAATCGCTGGGTTAGGACTGGCGCAAATTGGGGAATTTTCCTTTGTTTTAGCCAGTGAAGGGCAGACTTTAGGATTAGTTTCTCGGCGAGTATATTTGCTGATTTTAGGAACTACAGCAGTTACCCTGATGCTGACTCCCTTTGTGATGCGATTAGTGCCATTTTTATTTAACTTTGCGGAATCAATACCCTGGCTACAACCATATTTATCAGAAACTTATCCGCGTGATGTCTCAGATAATTTACCTTCAAAAAGTCATGTTGTCGTCTGCGGCTATGGGCGCGTGGGTAAGAATTTGGTGAGGTTGTTACAAGAACACAATTTACCTGTGGTAGTTATTGACCAATCAGAAAGAAGAATACAACAATTACGGGAGGAGAAAGTGCCTTATGTTTATGGTAATTGTGTGAGTTTTCACGTTTTAGAAACTGCGGGGGTAAATAATGCCAAGGGAATGGCGATCGCACTTCCTGACCCCATGAGTACCCGGTTGGCGCTAAAACGGGCTTTAGAATTGTGTCCAGAATTAGATATGGTTGTCCGCGCTACTCAAGATAAAGATATTGAGGTGCTGTATCAACTGGGGGCGAAGGAAGTAGTCCAACCAGAATTTGAAGCTAGCTTAGAAATGGCCAGCCATTTATTAACAGGCTTAGGGTTTTCATCCTTTGTGGTGCAACAGGAAATGAAGCAAATTCGCAACGATCATTATTTAACATTACGACCAGAGCGATCGCCTGACCAAGTTTCCCGTGATTTGCAGCAAGCCACTCGTGATTTAAATCGCCGTTGGTATACCCTACCATCTGCTTCACCCCTGATTGATATGAGTTTAGGCGAAGCGGATATCCGCTACTTAACAGGGGCAAGTTTGATGGCTATTCGCCGCGCTAACGAAGCTGAAATAGATTATCCCAATGCTCAAACTAAATTAGAAGCGGGCGATCGCTTGCTGCTAGTAGGCGCATCGGAGGAATTAGCAGCTTTAGAAGAATTTGCTCAAGGAAAGGTGGCTGTTCCCAGTGCGGAAAATTCTTGTCAGTGGGTTACAGTGAATGGTGATTCTGCCATTTTAGGTAGAACCCTGACAGATTTGGATATTCACCAAAAATCTGGAGTGCAAATCCAAGCGATGCGGCGAGATGGTAAATTTATCCGCAGTCCTGATGACGACACAGATTTTCGAGTGGGTGACCAAGTGCTGTTATGCGGTAACTTGCCAAGTTTGAATCAACTACAAGTATTGTTTGCTAGCAGCACAATAGCTTTCAGGAAATCTTAATCTGAATATCTCAGTGTTACTTAGGCTGGTAGTAAGCGATCGCTTGTTTCCAAATAGTTGTTTGCCGTTTATAATCATCCACAATACAAACACAGTTTTGGTCTTGCCAACAAACCTTTCCTTGCAGCAGATCACCCGTGACCAGTTTCAACTCTATCTCTGCTTTTTCTTTAATTAGTTCTTGTAGTTGCCGAATGCTAGGTAGTGAAGTATCAAATTCAGTTGTAGGCATTTTTAGTAATGATGGAATAATTAAGGGACAGGGGAATTTTAGATTTTAGATTGAACTGCAAGCTAAAATTGCAAATCCAAATTTTAAAATAGATTGACTGGGGGAAGAGTTTTCCTCATACCAGATACCTTATCCTTAATCATTGATAATTGATCATAGAAAAAATGGCAATCGAATTTACTAAGTATCACGGTTTGGGAAATGATTTTATTTTAGTTGACAATCGCGCGTCATCCTTACCAGTAGTGACTCCTGACCAAGCGATCAAGTTGTGCGATCGCCACTTTGGTATCGGTGCTGATGGTGTAATTTTTGCCCTACCTGGAGAAAACGGTGCAGATTATACCATGCGGATTTTTAATTCCGATGGTTCAGAACCGGAAATGTGTGGTAATGGAATTCGCTGTTTAGGCAGATTTATCGCCGATTTAGAAGGCGAATCTCGCCACAAAGACTCATATCGGATTCATACCCTAGCGGGTGTGATCACACCTCAACTCATGGCTGATGGTCAAGTTAAGGTGGATATGGGTTTACCGCGATTACTAGCTGGGGAAATTCCCACTAATCTGGGAACGGCTGAGACAAAAGTGATTAATCAACCCCTAGAAGTAGCGGGTAAAACTTGGGAAGTCACCTGTGTGAGTATGGGAAATCCTCACTGTATAACTTTTGTGTCAGATGTCGCCGCCATTTCTCTAGAAACTATCGGCCCTAAATTTGAACATCACCCAGCCTTTCCCCAACGCATCAACACCGAATTTATTCAAGTAGTGAGTCGAGACTATGTAAAAATGCGGGTGTGGGAACGAGGCGCAGGTATTACATTAGCTTGTGGTACAGGTGCTTGTGCTGCTTTAGTCGCTGGGGTACTGACTGGAAACTGCGATGCGATCGCCACTGTAGAATTACCTGGTGGCTGCTTGCAAATTGAATGGTCAGAAATCGACCAAAGAGTTTACATGACAGGGCCAGCCCAACGAGTATTCACAGGTCAACTGTAACTGATTTCCTCTTGGCATTACTGAGATAGTAATGCCATAAAATTCTCGTAGCCACTGCGCGCCACGGTCGCCAGTTTTGAGCAATTACTTCTATTTGTGCAGGTGTTGGACGTGTCGGTAATTCTTTGATATTCTGGAGAGCAACAGCAATTCCTAAATCACCTTTAGGAAAGACATCAGGACGTTTCAGCGCCATCAGCAAGTAGATATCAACTGTCCAATCTCCAATACCTTTAATACGCTTTAACTCAGTTCTAATAGCAGTTTCATCCATTGTCTCCAGCTGGGCGAAATCAAGTTGACCAGTGAGAATTGCATCTGCTAATTCACGACAATAGCGCATCTTTTGGCGACTAAAACCAATCTCTTGTAATTGACCATCACCAAGTTGAAGAAAATTTTCTGGTGTGAGGGATAGAACCACTCCAGATAATCGTTTAAATACAGCATTCGCAGCCGCTAAAGAAACTTGCTGTTCCAGAATTATCCTCAGCAACGTGGGAAAACCCGATTCTCTTTCCCATCTGGGTGGATTTCCTAGCGTCTCTAAAATACAAGCTAAATCGCTGTCAATATTAGCCAGCACTTCTAAAGCATAGGTAAAACTTTCTGTAGTTAAAAATAATAGTTCAGGTCTGGGTGTTGCTGATTCTTTGAATGTCATCTTTTTTCCCCTTTTCCCAAATAAAGAAATTACCTGGGTTTGATATGATTGAGCATCTATCCCAGATTTTTCACAAAATGCAGCGAATTTTTAAATTAATTATCACTGTCGTTATCTTAAGTGCATTTTTACTTGTCTCCCAGCCAACTTGGGCGAGAGATTGGCGACCAGTTCGAGGTGGTTTTTTGTTTGGTATTAGTGGTATGGCTTTAGTAGAACAGCAAAGCGATACCCTAGAATTTTTAATTGTTCATGACAATAAACAAAAAAACCAAGGTCGTTTAGCCATAGTTAGTATTCAGGGAAAAAAACAACCGGAATATTTCCCCCTAGACTGGCCTAGTGATGTAGCATTACCCATCGACTTAGAAGCTATCACAGTCGTTCCAGGAAGAAATAATGATTTTATCGCTTTAGCTAGTTTTGGCAAAGCTTATCATCTGCAATTAGATGCTACCAAAAAAACTGTTGCGGTTATCAAAGAATTTAACTTACCAGATGTTCCCCAAGGTAGTAACTTTGAAGGATTTAGCTTGCAAAATATAGATAATAAATTAGTTGCAATGTGGGGACATAGAGGCGCAGGAAAACAACCAGGAATTATTTATTGGGGAATGTGTGATTTAGCTACATATCAAATCACCCTTGCAGGTTCGAGGGATTTGCAAGTACCATTTCCTTCTAAAAATGTGCGTCATATTTCCGATATTAAAATTGACCCCACAGGAGTTGTGTATATCACCTCCGCTAGTGATGCTGGAGATGATGGCCCCTTTCAATCGGCTGTATATATAGCTGGTTCTCTGGGTTTTAATGGTAACAACATAGTCTGGCGACAAAATGCAGAATTTACACCTCTCCACCGTTCTAACTATCGCAAAATTGAAGGAATAGAACTTGTACCCGGTGCAGATGGTGGTGTGATTCTAGGTACAGATGATGAAAACTTGGGTTCCTATGTGTATATGATGGGAAGAAATTAAATCAGTTATCAGTTATCAGTTAACAATTATCAAAGCATGGGGTGGGGTTCTTGTATCTCACTCAACCGAGAACCGCTATATGAGTTTTTAATAGTCAGTTAATGCCGAAATGTTGCAGAAATGAAACCCAATTATCTTTCTTGACTGATAACTGTTAACTGTTAACTGAATAACTACACGTTAAACCGGAATAACATTACATCTCCTTCTTGCACAATATATTCTTTTCCTTCACTACGAACTAAGCCTTTTTCCTTCGCCGCATTCATAGAACCATGTGTAACTAAAGCTTCATAAGCTACGGTTTCAGCGCGAATAAAACCCCGCTCAAAATCAGTGTGAATTACTCCTGCTGCTTGGGGTGCAGACATTCCAGCGTGAATTGTCCAAGCGCGGGTTTCTTTCGGTCCACTGGTGAAATATGTTCGCAATCCTAACAGGGTGTAAGTAGCACGAATTAAAGATTTTAAACCACCTTCTTCTACACCTAAAGATTCGAGAAAATCAGCTTTATCTTCTTCTGGTAATTCCACTAATTCCGCTTCTACTTGCGCCGAAACAATCACAACTTGGGCATTTTCTGTAGCTGCAACTTGCCGAACTTTTTCCACAAAATCATTACCCGTTGCTAATTCCTCTTCAGAAACATTAGCAGCGTAGATAATTGGTTTATTAGTCAGTAAATCCAGTCCCTTAATAATTTCTGCTTCTTCTTCGGCTAAACTTACCTGACGGACAGATTTACCTTCATTTAAAGCCGCCGCCAATTTTTCTAGAACTGTAATTTCAAACTGTGCATCTTTGCTAGTCCGTGCTTGTTTGCGCGTGCGGTCAATTCGGCGCTCAATTTGCGCTAAATCAGATAAACCCAGTTCTAAATTAATGATTTCAATATCTCTCGCTGGGTCAATTGAACCGGCGACGTGGATAATATCTTCATTTTCAAAACAACGCACCACATGGATAATTGCATCAACTTCTCGGATGTGGGACAAAAATTGATTACCTAGTCCCTCTCCTTGACTAGCACCTTTAACCAAGCCGGCAATATCGACAAACTCAACCCGTGCTGGTATAGTTTGTACGGAACTGGCAATGTTAGCCAGAACATTTAAGCGCTCATCCGGTACTGAGACAACGCCCACATTCGGTTCAATCGTGCAGAAAGGAAAGTTAGCTGCTTCGGCTTTAGCGTTAGCCACTACAGCATTAAATAAAGTAGATTTTCCGACGTTGGGAAGTCCGACAATTCCGGCTCTTAGCATTTTCGATTGGAGATTTTATTAACTACAAAGTCAATTTAAACAGGTTCAGGGATGGTTTGGGGGATTGTTCCTGGAACTGTTTGGGGAATAGGTGCTGGTACTGGTTCTGGTGCTGGTGCTGGAACTGGTTGAGGAATGGGGGTTGGGACTGGTTCTGGTACTGGTGTGGGTAATGGTTGGGGACTGGGTAATGGGTTTGGTTCGGGGTTGGGTATTTGTGGTTCTGGTACAGAAATAGCTGTGGGATAAATCACGGTAGGTCTAATTTTATTATTCAACCTTTCCACGCTAGATCACAACCCAAGCAACCTACATCCCCCAAAATGGCTACCCCAGTTAATCAGATTCTTTGAGTTTAATTTAGCGTCTCGCAGAGAAGGGGAGTGTGTGGAGCGTGTCACGCCATAGCTAAATCATAGTGTAAAACTAATATTTCATCTGCTCTCAAAGTCGCCATTGCATACTCACAGCCTTGGGTATCAGCAAACTCGACTAAATAATGATATTCTTCTTGCTCATACACTTCTACAATTGTTCCCACTTGCCCACTAGGTAAGCTGACAATGGAAGTATAGTCTTCTTCTATCAGTTGTAATCTCTCAATGGGAATCGGTTTGAGAGTAGCAATAGTATCCAAAAGTTTAATTTTTTTCATTTCAGAAATGCCGTAATCAAACGTGGATACTCTTATCTTGCACCATTTAAAATCAGCTACAAAACCCGCTCGAAAATCAATTTCCGAGCTAATAGCTAAAGTCCATTCAAATGGACTGAAATCTTTCCCCAGTCGTCTTTAGACGACTTTCGCTATCAGACAGGGGTTTGAACCCCCGGCGGGTGATAACGACAGGTGCAAGATGTGAGGATAGGGATTTTTAATAGTAACTTCCCAGATTGTCCGCAGCCTAATTCCGTCTGTATCAGGTACTATCCAATCTACCTTAAACTGTTGACCAAATGGTGTAGTGCTTTGCTGAACAACTTCACCTGTAATTGCGGCTGTTTGAATTAATTCACGTAAAACATGGGCGTTTTCTAGCGTGATTCCTAAAATTGATGCGAAAACTCTGGCTTTATGTTTACCACTGGGATGTTCTAGGTTTAGACAATAACCTATGAGCTTTTGTGTAGAAATCTCTGCTTGCTCGCCGTTAGGTAATTTCATTGTCTTTAAATTTTATCATTGGCAGTTAGTTTATACAAAAATGCTGAATCAAAACCAAACACCTTTATTAGATGCCTTAAAAGCTTGTACAACCCATGCTCACGCGCCTTTTTACACGCCAGGACATAAGCGAGGTGTGGGTATTTCTCAACCTTTGGCTGATTTACTGGGGAAAAAAGTGTTTCGGGCTGATTTAACGGAATTGGCAGATTTAGATAATTTGTTTGCTCCCCAAGGCGTGATTTTAGCAGCGCAAGATTTAGCCGCAGGGGCTTTTGGGGCGAGCAAAACTTGGTTTCTGGTTAATGGTTCTACCTGTGGAATTGAAGCGGCTATCCTGGCTACCTGTGGCACTGGGGATAAAATTATTATGCCCCGAAATGTGCATTCGTCTGTAATTTCTGCCTTAATTCTCTCTGGTGCTATCCCGATTTTTGTTAATCCTGAATATGACCCAGTTTTAGATATTGCTCACAGTATTACACCCAAGGCTGTAGAAACTGCACTCCAAAAGCATCCTGATACTAAAGCAGTGCTGGTAGTTTATCCTACATATTACGGTGTGTGTGGAGATTTACAAGCGATCGCTCACATAACTCACCAATATCATATCCCCTTACTGGTAGATGAGGCACACGGCGCACACTTTGCTTTTCATCCTGATTTACCTCCCTCAGCATTAGCCGCAGGTGCAGATTTAACAGTACAGTCTACTCATAAGGTGCTGGGTGCAATGACTCAGGCATCAATGTTACACGTCCAAGGGGATAGGATAGACATTGACCGTGTAAATAAAGCTTTACAACTTGTGCAGTCTACCAGTCCGAGTTATATACTTTTAGCTTCTTTAGATGCAGCACGTCAACAAATGGCATTATATGGCAAAGGGCTGATGTCTCGCACTTTAGAACTTGCAGATATAGCCAGAAGGAGAATTAGCGCAATTCCGGGATTATCGGTTTTGCAAATGCCAAATTTAGATCCAACACGGTTAACTGTTACTGTTTCTGGGTTAGGTTTAACCGGATTTGCAGCTGAAGAAATTTTAGACGAAAAGCTGGGTGTGACGGCTGAGTTTGCATCTTTGCAACATCTGACTTTTATTATTAGTTTGGGCAACACTTTATCTGATATTGAAGAATTAGTGCAAGGTTTTATGAGACTGGGGAGTGGGGAGTGGGGAGTGGGGAGTGGGAAGATTACAAGGAAGGAGTGCGTTTTATGGGATAATTTAGGATGTATTTCTCCCCGTGAAGCTTTTTTTGCAGTTAGTGAAATTTTACCTTTATCAGAAACAAGCGATCGCATCTGTACTGAAATTGTCTGTCCTTATCCTCCGGGGATTCCCATCTTAATGCCTGGAGAATTGATTACTCAAGGGGCTTTAGAATATTTACAACAAATTCAAGCAATGGGTGGATTCATAACTGGTTGTGCAGATACCAGTCTGAAAACTTTAAAAGTAGTTCGTAATTCGTAATTCGTAATTCGTAGTTCGTAATTGTTGTATTTTAATAGTGCATCAAATCCCTCCTACTCCCCATTCCCTATGTTCCTTTTCCTTCAAGTTATTGTCTGTTTCCTCGCCGTAATTGCTGTTGGAATGCGGCTTTCCCAAAGTGCTGATGTTGTCGCAGAAAAAACTGGGCTGGGGCGTACCTGGGTTGGTGGGCTACTCTTATCTGGTGTGACTTCTCTACCAGAGTTGGCTACAGGAGTCAGTGCAGTTACTGTATTAAACGCCCCAGACTTAGCCGCAGGAGCAATTTTAGGTAGTTGTCTTTTCAATTTGATGATTTTGGGACTGCTGGATATTTTTAGCGGACGCGAACCTTTACTCAAACGCGCGCCAGTAGGTCTGGGACTCGCCGCTAGTCTGGGTTGTGCGATGTTGGGCGTAACTGCGGCGGGAATGCTTTTCACTCAGCAAGGAATTTCTCTCACTTTAGGATGGGTCGGTGTTCCCAGTTTGTTATTAATTTTGCTCTATATCGTCAGCGCCAAAATGATGACGCAGTTTGAAATGCGACGACGCGCCGCAGCTATTTTAGAAGCAGAACCGGAAGCTTTGCAGTACCAACACATTAAGCGGGGACAAGCTTATCTGAATTTTACCTTACTTGCTATAGCTACTGTAGTCCTGGGTGTGTGGCTGGCGTATTTAGGCGACCAGGTTTCCGCAGTTACGGGACTAAGACAAAGCTTTATCGGGGCGCTGCTGCTAGCTGGGGCGACATCATTACCGGAAGTGGTGGTATCTGTGGAAGCAATTCGCATGAATGCAGTAGAAATGGCTGTATCGAATCTTTTTGGTTCTAATCTCTGGAATTTAGCGATTCTGGGAATTTATGATGTGGTTTACCTCAAAGGTAATTTGTGGTTGGAAATTAGTGATGTGCATTTGTTGACTGCGATTATTGCCATGATTATGACTTCAGTGGCGATCGCAGGTCTAATATATCATGCTGTCAGTCGCACCCAAATCTATGTAACTTGGGATGGACTGACTCTCATCGCTCTCTACATTGGGGGAATGTATATCATATACCGCAGTTGAGTTGCTAAAGCACCAGCGATCGCACTTGCACAAAGGGAAGTTACAGCCGTCCCAAATAGCCACCAAGCCGCATTGGCGACAATTCTTTTAGTTTCCTCAGCTTGCTGTTTGGCTTGTTCTTGAACTGCTTCTAGGCGTTTTTGGACTTCTTGCTGGATGCGTTCACCTCTTTGTAATACACTATCCCGCGCCGCTTCGATTTGGTTGATAATTCGGTTAGCATCCTCTGAGGTAATATCTTCACGAGAACTGAGGATAGCAACTAGGGTATCACGATCAAATTGACTTAGGCGATCGCGCAAAGCTTCAAATCCAGCTTGAGGATCATCAAATAACTTCGTGAAGTCTTGCTGAATGCTTTCATAATTAAGCTCTGGACGCTCCAAGGAGTTGAGATAATCGCGGATTTTACTAAAAACTCCGTCAATCACTGATTGCAACCTTTCCTGAACCTGCTGGATTTGACTGACAATTGAATCACGCACCGACTCAATTTGATCAACAATTCGGTTAGCTTCCTCTTCCGAAATATCTTCCCGTTCAGATAGTAAAGCCACAATTGTAGAACGGTCAAATTTAGCGAGGCGATCGCCTAAATTACCCACTCCCACTTGTGGATCTCGCAGCAACAATTGCAGATCACGTTTGATGCTTTCGGGGTTGAGTTCTTCTTTATCGGTATGACGCAGATAATTTTCCAGATGAGTTTCAAAATCTGTCACTTTTTGAGCAGCACGACTAGCGTAACGTCTTGGTGCTTTGAGAATACTATTAATCGCTGCTTGTACCTGATCAATTCTCTGATTAATTTGCTCTTCGCTCAAATCTTGGCTTTGACTGATCAGTTTAACCAATGTATCACGGTCAATTTGGGATAGGCGATCGCGCAATGCTAAAACACCCTCTTGTGGGTCAGCGAGTAATGTTTCCAAATCTCCCCTGATACTTTCTGGGTTGAGTTCTTCCAACTTCGTATTACGGAGATATTCAGCTAATTTATCAACTGTGGTTTGAGGTAATTGTACAATGCGATCGCGCACTGATTGGATTTGGTCAAAGATGTGGTTTACTTCCTCCTCGCTCAAATCTTGCCGTTGACTGAGCAATTTTACCACTGTATCGCGGTTAAAATGAGATAGGCGGGTACTGATTAAATGAATTCCGACTTCTGGCTGTTCTAGTAAAGTACCAAATTCACGTTTAATACCTTCAGGATTCAATTCGTCTTTGTTAGTATGACGCAGATATTCTTCAATTCTTTGCCATAATTCATTAGCTTTCGCTGTTGCTTGTGCTTGACGTTCTCGTTCTTGATTCAAAACTTGAGTACAGATACTTTCCAGTTGATTAACAATATTATTAGCTTCTGCTTCACTCAAATCTTGACGATGTAACAGTAACCGCACCAAAGTATCATGTTCAAAGGCTTGTAAGCGAATCTCTAAATCTGTAAGGTCTTGCAATAAACTGGAGAAATCTCGTTCAATAGCATCTGCATTCAGTTCATCTTTACTTGTAGAACGCAGATAATTTTCCACACGCAAACGCAATTCTTCACCTTTTTCGCGTACTTCCGCCTGTTGAACAATTTCTAAAACTTCCTCACGAACGCTTTCCATCTGGTGAGTAATTTCCGTTACTCTAGCTTCGCTGATATCGGCGCGCTGTTTCAACCAAGTTCTCAAATCCTCTGAATTAATTTCCGTTAATTCCCGGCGCGTCGTTGTCGGATCTGCTTGTGGGTCATAGATAACTTCTTGAAATTCATCTTTAATTGTAGTGCGGTTCAAATGCCAAGGTAAAGAATTGACGATATAATCTTCCACATCCGCTTTAATAGTATTATCAGGTTGCTGTGGTAATCTTCCAGCTATTTGTGCAGTAGTTTGATCTCTGATATCTTCTAACTTGTGGGTAATTTGCTCAACATCTATATCTTGAACTTTATCCCTCAGCTTTTGGACTTGAGTTGTAATTTTTTCGATATCAATATCAGAAAAATCTACTCGATTTAATACTGCTGTACCCGCAGCACCCAAGCCATATTGCATTCCTTGTTTAATTAAAGTATTACGACCATTGCCATTTTCTCTCACTCCCACTAATTCCTGTAGCCGTTCACCTAAATTTTCAGATTTCAACTCTTCAGGTGTCGCAGATTTGAGTAAATTAATTACTTGCTCAGTGGGATTTTGCCGAGTAATAACTTGTTTCCAAGCATCTTCGAGTTGGTCAGCAATTTGGTTAATTTGTTGTTTGGGTAAATTTACCTGATTGCTAATTAAATCAATAAATGTTTGACGGTTGATATTTTTCAGTAAATCACCATCACCAATAGATTCTAAATCTACATCACCGAGAATTTTATCAAATTGTTGGCGAACATCTGCTAAATTCAGTTGTGGTAATTGGAGAGATTTTAAAGAATTTTGGAGAGTATCCTGAATACCTTCAGCATCTAAACCCGAAGTTAATTCCCGCCGGACTGCATTTGTAATTTCTTCCGCAGTGGAAACCGCTTGGTTTTTCGCCACATTTGCGCCAATTGTCGCCGATGCAGTTCCCAATATAGCCTGTAATCCCGCATTGGTAGTATTGATAAAAGAACCAACCAAGGAACTCAAGGTTGATGAACCTAGCCAAACAACTAATGTAAAATAGGTAGACCAGATAACCACACCCATAATTGCGCCTAAGAGCATACTTTCAATTAAGCTCAATTTCACTGCTAGAAAACAAGCGATAAATAATGCAATAGTGGCGGTTATTAATGCCCAAAATCCGACCTTCTTCTCAACTTTGCGAACTGTCCCGCCCCAGGTACTTGACTCAGACCGAGTGAAGGAATCAGTTCCTAAAGATAAAATTCCTACAGCCAGGGAAAAGTTTGTCAATAGAAATTGGAAAGCCAAAGCCATTAAAGTGCCGGCTAATAGCGCAACTATTAACTTAGGCCCAGAAAAGACTAATGATACTTGTTCTGGAGTTAAAATTTCTGACATTCCATTTCCGGGTGCTATTTCCATAGATAGACAAACACCCTTCAAAATGTTTTCCACACTTTGAAACATAATTATATTTTCCTAATAGCGCTCAATTTAATAGCCATTTCTTGCTAAAAAGGCTTACTTAACAGTTTAAATTGCCTGTGATCTAGACCTACACTTTCTTAGGTAAGAAATTTATTCTCCAAAAGTCATAGATTTATCTGTGGTTAATTACTTGTTTTCATTTATAGGGACTTAATTAATAGCCTCTCGACCAAACCATAGCTGCTAATTTAAATTTCAATAATTAGATTAACTGCTAATCCTTTGTATAAAAATACTTATGTCCAATGACATAGAGTGTAATTATGTCAAGAGATTGATGGAAATATTTTCCAAAAATGTGTAAATGAAGGAGTTGATAGATTTTTCTATAGGAATGCACTTTAATAACTTTTAGTTTGCCTTAGCAGTTGCTGTTACTGGCTGTGGCCAATTTAAAGCGCAAATTTACAGAGAATTGAAATAGGAGAATTTAAAATGGTTACTACCGTGCGTAGAAGAGCTGTAGGTACTTTTTCTAATCGTAGAGACGCGGAAAAAGCCCTGCATGAATTGAAAAATTCTGGCTTTCCAATGGATAGAGTTTCTGTTATTGCCAAAGATGCAGAGCATAAAGATGATGTTGCTGGTACTCAAGTCACAGAAAAAGTAGGTAATAAAGCTGACGATGGTGCAACAGCTGGGGCGGTAACCGGCGGCACGGTGGGCGGTATAACTGGCTTGTTAGTTGGTCTGGGAACTTTAGCCATTCCGGGAATTGGGCCAATTATGCTTGCAGGTGCCACAGCAACAACTTTGGCGACAACTCTGGCTGGTGCTGGTATTGGTGCAGCAGCTGGGGGCTTACTTGGGGCATTAATCGGCTTAGGAATTCCCGAAGAACGAGCCAAAGTTTATCACCAGCGAGTTGAGAAAGGACACTATTTAGTGATGGTAGAAGGCACAGACGCAGAAATTGCAGTAGCCGAAAGAACTTTCAATCGCTACGGTATTGAAGAGTTTGGGGTTTATGACTACCCCAATGAGCAAAGAGAACATCTGACAGAGCATGATTCCATCAGACGTGAGACTACACCAGTTGTAGATCCAGTTCCTACCAATTACTCAGCCACAAGCGATAGTAATGATCCATCAGTAGTGATTGTAGACAATCGCGATCGCAAAGTCTAATCCAATTTTGTCATTACTGATCAAGAGGAGTAGAAAGAGCATGAAAAACTTGCTGCTTGCTACTCCTAGAAACGTCGATCTATTTTCCAATTTTGAATTTGTGAGGAAGACTTACAAACATGAAAAAACTAACTCCCTTTTTAATTAGTTGTGTTTTATTGTTTGGTGCGGCTGCTTGTGGTGATGACACTGCGAGAACAGATCCCGCCGCACCAGCTCCAGGTGAGGTTGGAGAAGTACCAACTGTAGAAGATAGACAAACCTCTCTAGAAGATTCTCAGAGCGAAGTTCGCAGAGATCAACTAGATGCAGATATTCGCGCTCGTGAAGAGCGAACTGCTGCTTTATCTGATGATCCTAGCGATAGAACCGCAGAAGACTTAGCCAGTGAAGTGCGTTCTAAGTTGGAGGCGAATATCCCCGATGGTCTACTAACGGTTCAGGCCACAGACGAAGGTACTGTGACTGTATATGGAACTGTAAATAATGAAGATCAGTTATCTAAGATTGAACCATTGGCACAAGAAATTAACGGTGTTAATAATGTGATTGTGAACGCCGAAGTGGCTCCACCACGAGGCTAAATTGGTTAATCTCAAAACCAATTTAGGAGGACGAGCTACATAATTTCAGCGTAGTGAGGGAGATATTTCCTCATTACGAGCATTTTCAGTCAAGTTTATATTCCCCAATTCAGTAAAAAATTTTAAATCAGATCACAAACCCGATTGTGATCTGTATTCATATCCAGTATTTTAAAATAAATGCTGTAGCTACCAAAATAAAAAAACTATGGAAACTGAACAAAAGCAACTAGAACCAGTGGATACAATAGCACCTGGTGGAATGCTACCACCGTCTGGCAAAGAAACTGCAAATTTATCTCAGCTACCTCCAGCTTACGAACCGGAAGCTCAATGGCGACGAGTTGCTAGAAGAACAACTCACTTTTTAGAACAACTTCCTGAATATATAAGTAGCTTTTTTCAAGAAAATCAGCGCTCTTTAATCAACAGTGCTTTAATTTTGACAGCAATTATTACTCTTAAAGTAGTAATTGCCATTTTAGGAGCAATTCATAGTATTCCTCTATTATCACCAAGTTTTGAGTTAATTGGTATTGGTTATTTCACTTGGTTTAGTTTGCGTTATTTCACTAAATCTGAAACTCGCCAAGAATTAACTGAAAAACTCCGATTATTGAAACAAGATATTGTGGGAGATTAATTTTCCCAATCAAATGTAGAATTTCACCCCCAGCCCCTCTCCTGACTAAGAAGAGGGGCTATGAGGTCAGAGAATTTTAGATTTTAGATTTTAGATTTTAGATTGACCCCACAAATAAATCTAGGGGCTTGAGGATTTTAGATTTGGGATTTTAGATTGATTGATTCCACAGATAAATCTGGGGGCTTGTACCATTAAGAAACTATTGGTCAAAAACCAAATTTGTCTGTTATTTATAAGACTTACGCACAGTCTCTAAATTATTGGCGTTCTTCTCCCAAGGGGAGACGCTTCGCGGTAGCGTGCCGAAGGCTTTAGGCGGCTTGGCGGGATAAATAAATATTTCTGGCCATTTTTGCGTAAGTCCTAATTTAATATTCCTAAGAAGGTTTTTTGCCATCTGAAACAATCTGCGATAACAGATTTCCTGTAAAATCTAGCAACTGATCCAGCAACAAACCAATAATACCAATGTAAAGTACCACCTCAATTATGTCATTAGCATTTATAGCTTTATAAGCATTCCAAAGGACAAATCCTAATCCTTTGGGGCCTATCAGCATTTCGGTCGCAATCACTGTAAACCATGCTATCCAAATACCAACTTTTAAAGCATGAAATAGATGAAATATAGCTGCTCGATAATTGTTTCTCTGTCTGCGAAAATGTTGCATACCTATGGCAGTATGAATAATCATAGACCAGAGAGTGCCAAAAAAAACTATGACCACCGTTGCTGGTTCACTGTTATCGCCAAAGACTACGAGCGCAATAGGTAGTAAGGCTATAGGAGGGATACTATGAGGTATCTGAAATAACCGTTTTAATATTTGATAAATTGGGTTATTTATACTTATCAAATATCCGCATAAACTACCTAAAACTGCGGCTGGAATGTAACCTACAAACAATTTTTGCAGGCTAGCTAAAACATCTAAAAATATACTAGATTCCATGCCTCAGTGCTGATTTGGAACGTCTGTAAAATACTGCGGCAATCAGACAAACAGGGAGAAGATATTAAAGTCTGCTTATATTAAATTTATCATTAAAGAAAAGCTGAGTTAATAAATTAAATAAAATATACATATTTCACATTCTAAATGCTCATAATCTCAAATACCAAAAAATAATCTTAAAAATAGTTGAAATATAATTTAATCCGATTGTGTCATAGTTGCTCAGTGAACTGTTTAATGTTCACTGATAACTGCAACCAGATCATTTGCCCAAATTACGCTTCATTTGTTCCAACTCATCTTGAGTTTCCCAACGGCGAAACTTTTCTTCTAAATCGTCCAATCCACTAGTGTAACTGCTAGTGGGATTCCACCAGCCATCTGTTTCTATGCGCTGCTGAGTTTGGGCTTGAGTGCGGGCTGTCTGGGCTTGGGTGGCTTTGGCTTGCACTTCCTGTCGCCGCACTTGAATTTTCCGCAGTAGTTCTTGAGATTGGGCTATGCGTTCTTTTAACCCCTGCATTTGTCCCCAGCGCTTGTTACCTTCACGCAATAGGGCGGCTTCTCTATCCTGTGCAGCGGCGGCTAAATCCTGTCTAGCCGCATTTTTGGCTTTTTGAACCCGAATATGCCAAAGCTGAATTTCTTGGGCAGTAGAGAGAATTTCGTCCTGCGATCGCTTCTCCTGTAATTTTAACTCTGCAATCAACTTTAAAGTATCTTCCTCTTGCTGCCGCAGCTGTTCTAACAGCGCTTCTAACTCCAAATGTGGATTATTACGCAAGAATTCTTCTAACCGATTTTCTAGAAACCGACTTAAATCATCAAATAAGCCCACGGACAGAACTCCAGAAGTTGAGTGTGTGACCATTTTATTGTAGTGATTATTATCTTATGCCGAAAGTGAGTTGTGGCAGTATCTCTCTGAAGGTAGTTTAGATGGTGTCAAAAATCATACATATCCAGACTAATGACTAACTTTAGTAATTTCCTATGCATAAAGGCTTGATGCCTGGATTTACCAAGATTAAAGTCTTGAGCATTTTTAGCTGTTACTACACCACCCTGGCGAGTTACTATTTTTCAATGTTCCATTCCAATTTTATTAATGATCTAGGGATAATGGCTAGTGATTATGAATTGTAATTTTCTATTTTCTAATAGAAGTTCAGTCAAAATATCAATGCAATTTACTCCTAAACTCTTTTCAAATTCATCAATTAAAATAACAGTTCCTTTAGATGACAAATAAAGCTCGCTAATATGCATCAATGTTCTGAACCTTCCTGAAGAAATAGGTTGTTTAATTAATTTTCATATGTGATTTATATTAGTTCAATTATCTACCTTCGATATTATACATTTTTATGCTGTATGCGAATGCTTTTTTATAAAAAATCAATATATAGTGATGTTTATAACAAAATATTTTTTACAGATAAATTTTTGTCAAAGCAAATCTCTTACTTGGATGAAACATTTTTGTTTGTATTACTTGTTTAACATCAAAAAACCTCCATAAAAGTACTAGATCGGTTAAAATAGTAAGTCACTATAAACTTGCTCTTCCTGTAAGTATTGTAAAATGACCATGCACAATCTCGTTGAATTTCAAGACGCTTTTGATGTGATTGTCGTCGGTGCAGGTCACTCCGGTTGCGAAGCTGCCCTTGCTGCTGCCCGCCTCGGCTGTCGGACTCTGCTACTGACACTCAACTTAGATAAAATCGCTTGGCAACCCTGTAACCCCGCAGTGGGTGGCCCGGCTAAATCCCAGTTGACTCATGAGGTGGATGCACTCGGTGGAGAAATTGGCAAAGTTGCAGACCGTACTTATTTACAAAAGCGCATCCTCAACTCTTCAAGAGGACCTGCGGTGTGGGCATTACGCGCCCAAAGTGATAAGCGCGAATATGCGGCTGTGATGAAAACTATTGTGGAAAACCAAGAAAATCTGAGCATTCGCGAAGCAATGGCCACAGACTTGGTGCTGGATACGAATGATCAAGTGATTGGTGTTGAGACTTATTTTGGCGTGGCTTTTGGGTGTCAAGCGGTAATCTTGACAACCGGCACCTTTTTGGGCGGCAAAATTTGGGTGGGTAACAAATCTATGCCAGCTGGACGGGCTGGGGAATTTGCGGCTGAGGGATTGACACAAACTTTAAATCGCTTGGGCTTTGAAACCGGAAGACTCAAAACTGGTACGCCAGCACGAGTAGATAAGCGGTCAGTTGACTACAGCAAAATGATTGTCCAGCCAGGGGATGAAGAAGTCCGCTGGTTTAGCTTTGACCCGGATGTCTGGGTAGAAAGGGAACAAATTCCTTGCTACATCACCCGCACGACTGCGGAAACCCATCGGCTGATTCGGGATAATTTACATTTATCACCGGTTTATGGTGGTTGGGTGGAAGCGAAGGGACCCCGCTATTGTCCCAGTATTGAAGATAAAATTGTGCGCTTTGCTGATAAAGAAAGCCACCAAATATTTATTGAACCTGAAGGAAGAGATATTCCGGAATTATATATCCAAGGTTTTTCTACAGGGTTGCCGGAAACGTTGCAATTGCAAATGTTACGCAGTCTCCCCGGTTTAGAAAAATGTAGTATGCTGCGTCCCGCCTATGCTGTGGAATATGATTATTTACCAGCCACTCAGTGTTATCCCACACTGATGACTAAGAAAATTTCTGGTTTATTCTGTGCTGGACAAATTAACGGCACAACTGGTTATGAAGAAGCCGCAGCGCAGGGAATTGTTGCAGGAATTAATGCGGCGCGGTTGGTTCGTGGTGAAGAAATGATTGTTTTTCCCCGTGAACACAGTTATCTTGGCACGCTGGTTGATGACTTGTGTACAAAAGATTTGCGGGAACCTTACCGAATGCTGACCAGTAGGTCGGAATATCGGTTACTCCTGCGTTCTGATAATGCTGACCAACGGCTGACACCTCTAGGGCGGGAAATCGGTTTGATTGACGATCGCCGATGGAATTTGTTTACGGACAAACAAGCCCAGATTACTCAGGAAAAACAACGCCTATCTGCCACGAGAATCAAAGAACATGATGAAGTTGGCCAGGCGATCGCTTCTGTATCCCAACAAACAATTAAAGGTTCCATTACTCTAGCTGAATTACTGCGCCGTCCAGGATTTCATTACGTTGACCTCGACAGCTACGGACTCGGAAACCCCAACCTCAAGCCAGCGGAAAAAGAAGGCGCAGAAATTGACATTAAATATTCTGGCTATCTGGCTAGACAACAAAATCAGATTGAACAGATTGCCCGTCAAGCACATCGCCAGCTACCTGCGGACTTGGATTACACTACAATTGATACCCTTTCTAAAGAAGCACGGGAAAAACTCAGTAAGGTAAAACCCCTGACTCTCGGTCAAGCAGCACGCACTGGCGGGGTGAATCCGGCAGATATTAACGCTTTGTTAATATATTTAGAATTGCGTAAAACCAAGAACCAATCAGGGTTTCCGGCATTAGCTTAATTTAAAGTTCATGAAGGTTGGGTATAGTAGAGGTGAAGGAAGTAGTATGATAGATGACATGAATTAAGTAATGGCATCATCAGCAGTTTCCGGATTAAAGTTTAATTTAATACTACCAAGCCATCAATTCGTCTTATTTTGACGAGGGCTTGGAGGCTTGGTGCAAAAACCTTGATTTCCAGGCAATAGGGGCGGAGTTGCCCCGTCCTGGCAGCCACAACCCAAAATGCCTTATGTTACAAGCAGCCAGAACCCATCTCATTATTCCAGAACCATCAGAGGACTTGATCACCAACGAGCCGTGGTCGATAGATTTCTATGCCGATGGCTTGATGGATGAACTTTTTGCCGATATTGACGAAATTTTGGATGTTAGTGGGAATCTACCAGACCATACTTTAAGGCATGGTAGTCGTACACCACGTTCCATAGAACAAACTGCGGCCAGCGATTGGTTTGACAATTCGGATGCATCAGCCACACCAGTGGCTTCAGAAGAGGAGCATCTGCAAACAATTAATGTGCCGCAGATTGTGTTGTCAAACAGCCTCACCCGGACTGAAAAAAAAATTCCTCCAGGAAGGAACGAGCAAGTTGGTACAGTTGTAGTTAATCAAGCTGGGGCAATTACTCAGCACCAAAAAACTAGGCTGAGTTTGAGTAAACTGCTGATTGCAGGCACAACTTTCGGCGTGGCGATCGCAGGCACACTATATATAGTGCAGTATGGATTGCTGACTCTTTTTCCTTCCAGATTGTCTCAACCAGATATCTATCCACCACAGACGCAGTTATCTACCCAAGTAGATGTTCAAGCCGAATTGGTAGAGTATATGCTGGGAGCGCTGGCAATTATAGATAAGCAAGAGACAAGCAATCGTCGTACTGTTAATACCGCACTCAACTATCGGGGAGTTTCTAATTCCTCATCTGTAGTTAGTGATTTAGCACCACCGCTAGCTGCTAACAACACACAACCTGTTGCTAACCGTTCTACAAATGTTGTCGAGCGCATTTACATTCCTGTTTATCAAGCGCCGACACCAATGCGCTATGCGCCACCACCTACTCCCGGCGCGATCGCAGCTCAACCACAGGGAGCAAATAATTCTCAGACATCTCAACCTGATCCTGTGAAAACCGCTTTGAACACGGTGCAACCGCCAGCCAAGCCGCAGAATGCTAATGTGGGATCTGCTGCTGTGCGCCCAGAACTCAAACCTGTACCCGTACAAAAAGCACCAATTACTGTGCGACAGCCATCTGTGCCTCTACCTGGATTACCTGTTGCATCAGTCCGGACAACATCAGCGCCAACAGAGACTCCACAACAAGCTTATTTGGAAACCTCACCGACAATATCTGCTACTCATACCTTAGCGGGATTACTAGAGTTAGGTGAAAAATCTGCGGCTTTATTTGAATTTGAAGGCGTAACTCGTCGGATACATATGGGCGAAAGCATCGGAGCCAGTGGTTGGACTTTAGTAGGTGTTGCCAACGGTGAAGCGATCGTTCGTCGCAATGGCGAAGTGCGGACAATCTTTGCGGGGCAGAAGTTGTAAAACTGTAATGCTTTCGTGCTAGCTCAATTTATCGCCAAGTGCTTGCTTGCTGTCAAGGATTAAGGGCATAGCTGCTCTTAAAGCCCATATAAACCCAGTTGCTTCAGGTATTTGAGTCATTAATACTGTCTCAACTTATGTGACATTATGGCAATTGAAAATTAACCTACTGAATATAGGTCTACAATTTGAAAAATTAAGGTAATTAACTTGTTTAGGCAGGTTAATTATTTTTATTTGCATAATATTTAATACTGTATCATTAATTTTGGCTAATTAGTCAATAATACAGATTTTTTTTTCAGATTTGTCTGTTATCAGCGTGTTAGCTTGATTAAACATTTACATCTACTGAATTTAAATATGCTTATTTTGATGGCTAAAGTCGAAGTTAGAGGATGTCTGAATTCTCTCCTGGTGCTGAGAAGTCGCGACGATATAAACAAAAGCTGCCTCCACAGGTGATTTTGGATGAAGTGAATTAGTTAAATAACTCGTATTAAGTTAGAATTTCAATGCCAACTCAGTTATTTAGGTTAAGTTTGAATTTTCAGACAGCTTCTACAGTGTTTTAGGATATTTGAGAAATTTTCCTTTAATTAAATCAATACTAAACTAGCCTTGACATCCTGGTTTTTTGATCCTTACCACCAAGAGCCAGTCATATCTGCCGCCGAACAAGCTTCCAGGCAATTCCAAATTCGTGCGGCGACACCTAATGATTTGACTGGTATTGCCGACATTATTGCTGAAAGCTTTCACGGACATGATGGTTTTTGGGGATGGGCTTTTCCGCTATTACGTTTGGGTATTTACGAAGACCTCAAACATCGCTTGTCATCACCCGCACCCCATCATGTTTGTTTGGTTGCTATTGACACTACTGATGCTGCAAATCATCACTTAGTAGGAACTGTGGAGTTGGGTGTGCGTTTCAGTGATTCTTGGATACAGGCGGGCAAAAGTTTTCCTTATCTGTCCAATTTAGCCGTTCACCCTAAGTACCGCAGGCATGGTATCGCTTCAGAGCTACTGATAAGCTGTGAAAAATTCTCTCATGAGTGGGGATTTCAAGACTTATATCTCCACGTCTTGGAAAATAACCATCATGCACGGCAACTTTACTTCAAGCTGGGATATAAGGTGCATAAATTAGAATCTAATTGGAATACATTTATCTTCAAGCGCTCCCGGCAAATTTTATTGCATAAACACCTGAGAATTCAAATTGATTAAATTATTTGCATTTTATGGAGGAGTATGTAGTTTTTCATACAGGGTTTATCCTAGTATGAAATCTAGTTGATTAGCTGTTATTGAATACGGAATTGGTGATATACTTACTCTCAAATCTAGCTAATCATACTTGCTTGCTAAAATCACATTTGAGTAAACCCTAGAATTTACGCAAATAACTTAAGAGTTAATAAATGTTTGCATTTAAGTAAAAACACTAGTAAAAAAGTGTTAATTTTAGTAAAGAGGATAAAATTGACGAAAAACTTTCTTATTGCTCAAAATAATGATTATTTGAGTAAAGATTTATCTATTGTTATCTCTCAAAATATTTACTCTCGTGATTTGATAGCAATAAAAAATAACTCAAATATGTGTATTCTAATTATGCATAATACGTTATGTAGGTTTGATGGCGTAACCAAATAGCAAATAATTGAGAACATATAAAGATGGATCGTGAGAGAACAACCGTAAAATTACGCTCAACCAAATTTCAACAACTCATACTAACTTTGTATAGAGCAATTCATCTTTATAAAAACTTTAAATAAATCTAGCTGATTTTCGACGACAAATTCAACTAAATCTCATAGAATATGATTAATTAATTACTAATCGAATTCTGGTTTTTTCTATCTCATTTACATGAACCAGAAGGGTTTTTTTATTAAGAAGTGCTAAAAAACATCAAAAAATTGATTTGATTTCACCCAAGTTCCCGCTTGAAGTGCATAAAACTACCAAATTATCTGTAAGTTCGAGAAAACATGGATAGCGAAAGCTACCGACGCTATCAAGCTTCTATGGTATCAATTTACTACCCTGACACTATTCTTCTGGACCATCTTGTCATGATAGATGGAACTGAGCAGTCATACGACTCGGATATCCTCACACTTGTGCAAAGTGGAAAGGTTTTCGTTGTTAATAGTCGTAAGCGCAATGGTTTAATCCTCTTTAAACGCTATCATGCAGAATTTGCGGGGCCGGGTGCAGCCGTTGGCGGGAATTATGATAGTGATTGTGAAAAAGTGCTGCCCGTAGGTAATTTGTCTTTATTAACTCCTGAAACTTATGAGGAGCGTCAGAAGGCTTATTTAATTAGGCGACAGTGGATTCGGTTAGTCAAGCAAATTACCGAAAACCCGCTTCCTCAGCAGCGAGTCCAGAAAATTTTAGATCAATTTGAACAATACTTTCCACTACCAATGGTGGCTCAAATGCCTGATATTGTCTTTGCCCTTTTAGTCGGGGTGTTGCCACAAACGGTAGGTATAGTACGCCGTTTGGGCAATGAGTTGAATAGCAAGTTTAATGATTGAGCTATCCAATTTTGGATTTTGGATTCACTCCTAAGAGTGAGGCGTGGGACTTCTTGCTGTTTCAGCTAATGCAGCTTGCATTCTATTGATGGTGCGGGCGTTTTCCTCTGATGTGCCGATAGTGATTCGCAATCCGCCGCTAATTTCACGGACAAGAGTGCCATTCATCTTGAGTTTTTGATGAAGATTTTTTACAGTAGCGTTTTGTGTGTCAGGGTTATTTGCTTGAATACGTAGAAAAACAAAGTTGGCTGCACTTTTTGTCACTTGTAAGGCTGGATGTGAGGATAAAACTTCTATAAGTTTGTCTCGTTCATCCAAAGTTGGGGAAATTGATTCGAGTAGAAGTTGGCTATTTTGCATTGCAGCTAAAGCCGCAGCGATGGAGAAGCTAGGAAGATTATAAGGTAAGCGGACTTTTTCTAAGA
>REBL01000185.1 GCA_007692755.1 Nodularia sp. (in: cyanobacteria)
AAAAATCCTTCTCCCTTGCTCCCTGCTCCCTGCTCCCCTGCCTCTTCTGGTCAGGGCAAGAAAAAATTATTCAAATAATAATTATGTCTGCTGTAATTCATTTGAAGCAAACCAGTATTACTAGCTTACTTCGTCACTGGATTTCACAAGAAGTTACTCAAGAAGCTCTGACCTGGCTAGATGAAAAAAGGGCGCAAATTACAGGCGGTGGTCTTGGTTATGAGTTTTTTACCGCTTTCAGTGCGGTACCGCGCTATACAGGTAAACACCAGCTAGAACTCAACCCAAAAGATTTAAAAGCGGCCTCAGTCATGCAAGTCGGTTGGTGTCCTGGTCATTGGAGCGTAGACCAAGCCGCTCGGACATTATTAGTATTAGCTCTCCCACAAGATAATAGAGAAAAATATTTACAGGCGCTAGAGCAAGTTTTTACAACTGCCGATATTGGAGAATTAGTAGCACTGTATCAAGCTTTACCTCTATTATCTTACCCAGAACAACTAGAGAAACGCGCCACCGAGGGAGTTCGCAGTAATATGGTAGCGGTTTTTAATGCGATCGCCTTAGGAAATCCCTACCCAGCCCAATATTTTGACACATTGGCATGGAATCAAATGGTGCTAAAAGCCTTGTTTGTGGGCAGTCCTCTACATTTAATTCAGGGTCTTGATATTCGTGCTAACCGCGACCTAGCAAGGATGTTAATTGACTATGCCCACGAACGCCACAGTGCTAATCGTGCAGTCCCCGCCGAAATTTGGCAATTAGTCAATAATTCGTAGTTCGTAATTACGGAACTAAAAAACTAAAAATTTCATATTTAGCAGTATTAATACAGAGAAAATCATGTTTATTGACCCCCATATTCACATGAGTTCGCGCACAACCGACGATTATCAAAGAATGCGTGAATCAGGTATAGTTGCAGTTATTGAACCAGCCTTTTGGTTAGGACAACCCCGCACCAATATTGGTTCATTCCAGGATTATTTCAGCAGCTTAGTTGGTTGGGAACGATTTCGGGCGGCTCAATTTGGCATTAAGCATTACTGCACAATGGGGTTAAACTCCAAAGAAGCCAATAACGAAGCCCTAGCAGAACAAGTCATGGAACTATTGCCCCTGTATGCTTGTAAAGAGGGTGTAGTTGCCATTGGTGAAATTGGCTACGATGACATGACCCCAGCCGAAGATAAATATTTCCGCCTCCAACTAGAACTAGCCAAAGAACTAGATATGTTGGTGATGATTCATACACCCCATCGAGATAAAAAAGCGGGTACAAGCCGCAGCATGGATGTCTGTATTGAACATGGTTTAGAACCATCAAAAGTAATTGTAGACCATAACAATGAAGAGACAGTAGAAGAAGTCTTAAAACGGGGCTTTTGGGCAGCATTCACAATTTACCCCCACACAAAAATGGGAAATGCCCGCATGGTAGAAATTGTCCGTCATTATGGGTGCGATCGCGAAGCCGGAAATGATCACCTGAGTCGCATCATCGTAGACAGTAGTGCAGATTGGGGAGTCAGCGATCCTCTAGCCGTACCCAAAACCGCCCAATTGATGCTAGAACGGGGAATTTCCGCCGCCGATGTCAGAGCAGTTTGTTATCAAAATGCCCTTTCAGCTTACAGCCAAAGTGGACAAATCAAAGAATCCCATTGGCTAAATCCCCAACCCATAGACCAGCGACAGATGTTCAATGATAATTCCGTACTGCGGGGACAAGAACCACTAGTAGAATCCAGCCGTGAATATGCACTGATTGAGTAACACTTCCCAAACCACAAACTACAAACTACGAATTACGTAGCTTGCTTCTCGCCCTTGGCGAGTATTACGAACTACGAATTACGTTAGCGAAGCTCCTCTGAAAGAGGCATTACGAATTACGAATTACAAACTACGAATTATGAACACAGCAATCGTAACTTCCCATCGCCTTTGGGCATATTTACAATTACTGCGCCCAGCTAACATTGTCACAGCCTGGGCAGATATACTAGCTGGTTTCGCAGCTTCCCAGTATATTTTCACCACCCAAACCATAGGATGGGAGATGAATTTGCTCCCCCTAGCATGGTTACTACTCGCCACCACCGGCTTATATGGAGGAGGAATCGTATTTAATGATGTATTTGATACCGAACTAGACACTCAAGAACGACCAGAAAGGCCTATTCCCAGTGGGAGAGCATCTTTAACAGGAGCAACCTTACTAGGAAGTTGGTTTTTGAGTATAGGTGTAGTTGCCGCGTCTCAAGTCTCTTGGTTAAGCGCCATACTAGCTTTGAGCATCGCCATAGCAGCCTTATTTTATGATGCTTTCGGGAAACATCATCCGATTTTCGGCCCGATAAATATGGGGATTTGTCGAGGAGGAAACTTATTGTTAGGCGTAAGTGTCGTACCTGCAATGGTAGGAGAATATTGGTTTTTAGCCTTGATTCCCATAGTTTACATTGCCGCTATCACCCTCCTGAGTCGAGGCGAAGTACATGGAGCCAAGCTGAGTACCGGGATAGTAGCGCTATTACTGATAGCAATAGTCATCTTAGGACTTTTAGGACTGGGACTGTTAAAAAACTATCAAATCTCCACAGCATTACCATTTCTGATATTCTTCACCATTCAGGTTTTCATCCCTTTTCTCAAAGCTGTCCGTGAACCTACACCAGAACAGATCCGCTTCGCAGTTAAAGCTGGCATACTGTCACTAATTATTTTAGATACTAGTATTGTTGCGGGTTTTGCAGGTTGGATATCAGGGCTACTAGTTTTAAGCCTACTGCCAATTTCCATGAAACTAGCACAAATCTTTGCAGTAACTTAAAGCTAATAAAACTGATCTGATCAAATTCATTCTTATATATTAGACCTCTTGCATAAGTGCATTTCATCGGCGTTAAATCATCCATTTCTGGGACTTTTGCAAGAAGTTTATGAGTTATTTCAACAAAGCCGACGTTATTAGAGTGCCTCCAAGACATTAACATCTCATGCATATTTTAATTTATTCTTACAACTATTATCCAGAGCCAATTGGAATTGCGCCTTTAATGACTGAACTAGCAGAAGGACTAGTAGAGCAAGGTCATGAAGTCCGGGTAATCACAGGAATGCCCAATTATCCTCAGCGTCAAATTTACGATGAATATCAAGGCAAATGGTATTCAACCGAACAAAAAAATGGTGTAACAATTCAGCGCAGTTATCTAAGAATTAAATCCAAACCCAACCTTATTGATCGGTTACTCTTAGAGTTAAGCTTTATCCTTACAAGTTTGCCACAAGCCTTGAAAGGCAAGCGACCAGATGTGATTCTCTTAACAGTTCCACCACTCCTTGTTTCTTTACCTGCAAGCTTACTCGGTTGGCTGTACAATTGCCCAGTAGTGCTGAATGTGCAAGATATTCTTCCAGAAGCTGCCATACGCATCGGGCTAATCAAAAACAAATTGATGATTCGAGCGCTAACAGTCCTGGAAAAATTTGCCTATCGGAATGCACACACTATTAGCGTCATTAGTGAAGGATTTAGACATAATTTAGTTAACAAGGGAGTGCCGAATAAAAAAATAGTTTGCATTCCCAATTGGGTAAATATAAATTTCATCCGCCCCTTAGCAAATAAAAATAGCCCCTGGAAATCAGAGCATCAACTAGATAATAAATTCGTCGTCCTTTATTCAGGCAATATTGCGCTCACCCAAGGATTAGAAACAGTCGTAGAAACAGCAGCTCGCTTGCGTGAAATCACAGAAATTGTTTTTGTAATCGTTGGCGAATCAAAAGCATTACAAAAATTGCATAAATATTGTTTAACTTGTGGTGCGGACAACGTATTGTTATTACCCTTGCAGCCACGAGAAAAACTACCGCAAATGTTAGCAGCCGCTAATGTAGGGTTAATTGTACAAAAGCGCAATGTGATTTCATTTAATATGCCTTCAAAAATACCATTGCTGTTAGCCAGTGGTAGCCCAATAGTAGGTTCAGTCCCCGAAACTGGCACTGCTGCGACAGCAATTCAAATCAGTGGCGGTGGCATAGTAGTACATCCAGAATCACCTGATGCTTTAGCAGATGCAATCCAGAAATTATATGAAAATCCAACTTTAGCAGCACAGTTAGGTGAAAATGGCAGAAAGTTTGCCGTCGAAAACTATTCCTTTGACCAAGCCCTACAGCGCTATGAAGACCTATTTTATGATGTCACATCACAGCGAGAATCAACTTTGGATATCCTACCCAAATTGAGTGCAAAAAAATCTATTCTTGAAAATTGAAAATATGATTCCAGATCAGATTAAACAAAGCCATCAAAAACTAAAGCCTGAGTCTGCATCAGTAAATCATGCCAGAACCCGAAACATTACCATTATCGGTGGACTTGGCAGGATGGGGAAATTATTTAGAGAGCAACTTTCGGCTGTAGGTCACAGCGTTAGTATTCTCGAACAAGAAGATTGGATGTATGCAGACAAACTATTAAGTCAGGCAGAATTAGTCTTAATAAGTGTTCCCATTCAACGGACTGTTGAGGTTATTAAACGTGCATCTCAATACTTATCCCCAAAAACAGCCTTGTGCGATATTACCAGTATCAAAACTCAGTCTACGCAAGCAATGCTGGAACACCATTCAGGCCCAGTAATGGGACTACATCCCATGTTTGGGCCAAATATCAAGTCCTTCTTAGGGCAAAAAGTAGTGGTATGTCCAGGTAGGAACAATGATTCATTTCAATGGTTATTAAACTTTATAAAAAATCAGGGAGGAGAACTGATCACCTGTACTCCTGAAGAACATGACCAAATAATGATAATTGTTCAAGCAACACAGCACTTTTCGCGATTTAGTCTTGGTGTTTTCTTGGCACAAGCTGAAATCGACATAGAACGTAGTTTATCTATGTCAACACCTAGCTACCGTCAAGAAATTGAAATACTCCAGCGTTTATTTGCCCAAAATCCTAACTTATGCATTGATATCATCCTCGCCACAGAAGAGCGATGTCAGGCAATTAAATCTTTGGCTAATACCTATAGCCGCTTGGCAATGCTGGTGGCAAAAAAAGACCGAACTGCATTAATTAAAGAATTTGAAAATGCTCAGGAATTTATGGGGGCAAAAAATAACTATTTGGTACAGACTTTACAGAATTTTTCCTCAAAAGAGCAAGAGATTTTCAACCACAGATAAACACAGATGCACACAGATAATTTATTGATTCTGTAAATCATTGGGATCTCAACTCTTCCTCTGGTGCGCCTCTGCGCCTCTGCGTGCCAAAACTCATATTTTCAATTAGCAACACCTAATTATAATTAACAAAAATTATGCTGATTGACATCTTTCACGATACTGTTTGTCCCTGGTGTAGAATCGGAAAAAAGCACCTTTTTGATGCACTAGCACAATGGGAAGGAGAAGCAGTAAATATTCGCTGGCATCCTTTTCTACTTGATAACACTGTTCCTCCAGAGGGATATGAATTTCGTAAATTCATGCGTAAGAGAAAAGGGATCAGTTCAGCAGAAGTCCAGCAGATGTTTGATTATGCGCGACACGCTGGTAAGGTAGCTGGAGTTAAGTTCAATTTTGACAAAATCGGTTTGGCTGTTAATACTCAGCTTTCTCATAAACTGATTGCGATAGCGCCAGAAAAAAACACACATGACATTGTAGAAGCAATTTATCAAGCTTACTTTGAAGACGGTTTAAATATCGGTGACATTGAAGTCCTGGTGGCGATCGCTAAAAATTACCAAATAGATGAGAACAAATTGCGACTGCAATTGACTGAAAATAATGCTGTTGATGCAGTTATGGCTGAATCTACATTTGCTCGGTTAAATGGCATTAATAGCGTGCCGTTCTTCATCTTTAATAACAAAGTCAAAGTAGATGGTTCTCAGTCAGCGAATGTATTTCTTCGGGCTTTAAATCGGGCGGCATTTATAGAAGTTCTAACAAAACAATGGTCATAAATTTTCCCCAAAAAACTATATCTTCTCAGCTATCAATCAATCAACGTGTCTCGATTAACTTCAACTATGAGGTTTACTTCACCAAAAATTTATTTGATTTAAGAAATTCCACCTTAGCCCAAGTGATTACAGCCGATGGCGAGACAAAACCCAAGAAAATAGTAGCAGTTGTGGATGCCGGATTATTACAATTTCAACCTGCATTAGTTCAGCAATTAGAAGCGTACACCAAGTTTTATGCAGAAACATTAAATCTCGCTGTGGAACCGATGATAGTTCCCGGTGGCGAAGCGGCCAAAAATGATCGCGGGTTGGTAGACCAAATTCACCGCATAGTTAATGCAGCCAGTTTATGTCGTCACTCCTATTTATTGGCTATCGGGGGTGGTGCTGTGTTGGATTTAGTTGGATATGCAGCTGCAACGGCTCATCGGGGAATTCGCTTAATTCGGATTCCCACGACAGTATTAGCACAAAATGATTCCGGTATCGGGGTAAAAAATGGCATTAATGCCTTTGGCAAAAAGAACTTTCTTGGCACATTTGCCCCACCTTATGCAGTAATTAATGACTCGAATTTCTTAACAACTTTAGATGACCGTGACTGGCGTTCTGGAATTGCCGAAGCGTTGAAGGTAGCACTAATTAAAGATGCTGATTTCTTTGATTTTATCCACACCCAAAGTGCCGGACTCGTCCATCGCGAAATGGAAAGTATGCAACATCTAATCTATCGTTGCGCGCAATTACATTTAGAACATATTGCTAACAGTGGTGATGCTTTTGAAATGGGTTCATCCCGTCCCTTAGATTTTGGACATTGGGCAGCTCATAAACTAGAGCATTTAACCAACTACAGTTTACGTCACGGGGAGGCTGTAGCTATTGGTATTGCTTTGGATAGCACTTATTCCTATCTTCTGGGAATGCTGTGTTTGTCAGAGTGGCAAAAAATCCTCAATACACTTGCTGCACTGGGTTTCACTTTGTATGTGCCAGAACTCGCTGAACAATTATCACATGAAGAACATCCCCGTTGTTTATTCCGTGGTTTGACTGAGTTCCAGGAACACTTGGGTGGAGAGTTGACGTTGACACTGCTGCAAGGTATTGGTAAGGGTATTGAGGTTCACGAGGTGGATTTGTATTTATATAAACAAGCCATTTTGCAGTTGCAAGAGTTTGTTGAAAATCAGCAAATGCTAGGGAGATTTTTTTTGGATGAAAGAACTACAGAGACGCAGAGAACACCGAGAAATAAGAAAAAGAGAGGTTTGTTTTGTTAGTTTTTAGTTAGTTTTTATTTTGAATTCTTCTACAGCAAGTTCAATATTTCACTAAGTTTTCTTTGTGTCTTAGCGCCTTTGTGGTTCAAAAATTAATTTTGGTAACAATGAAGATACGAAGCAATTATCCATTACTAATAAATAAAAATGAAAATAGGAACTAATAATAACGTTGACTTAACCTATTGCACGAATATTCACCCTGGGGAAGAGTGGGACAAGGTTTTTGCTAATTTAAAGCAGTATATTCCACCTCTCAAAGCCAGAGTTGCACCAGGGAAATCTTTTGGTATTGGGTTACGTTTAGCAGCAGTAGCAGCTAGGGAATTGCTACAACCAGAAGCGTTAAATCAGTTTCAGTCTTGGTTAACTGAACAAGGATTATATGTGTTTACGTTGAATGGTTTTCCTTATGGCAAATTCCATCGGGAAGTAGTGAAAGACCAAGTTTATGCACCGGATTGGACTCAGCCGGAACGGTTGGAATATACGTTACAACTTACAGAGATTTTGGCAGCATTATTACCCACCGATACAGAGGGGAGTATTTCCACACTGCCATTATCTTACAAGCCTTGGTATGAAGGAAATCAACTTGTTCAAGCATCAGTAATGGATAGTGCTAGTCTCCAGATAGCACAAGTAGTCGCTCAAATGGTACATATCCGTAATCAGCACCGGAAACTACTGCATCTAGATTTAGAACCAGAACCCGATGGATTAATTGAAAATGCGACTGAAGTTGTGAATTATTTTCAGAAACATTTATTACTTGTTGGTGGCGCTTATTTAGTCAAGCATCTTGGAATTTCACAAACACTTGCCGAAAAATACTTACTAGATCATGTGCGTATTTGTTACGACACTTGCCATTTTGCAGTTGAGTATGAAAATCCCATCTCAGTTTTTAAACAATTTCAAGCTGCGGGGATTCAGATTGGCAAAATTCAGATTAGTGCTGCCTTGCAGGTAAATTTGTCAGAGGATACCGCACAACGTCGCCTAGTAGAAGAACGATTACGTCCTTTTGCTGAATCAACATATTTACATCAAGTAATTGCCCGTGAAAGTAATAATAAACTAATTCATTATCCCGACTTAGAAAAAGCCTTACCACACCTAGAAAATACCAATGCTTGCGAATGGCGAATTCACTTCCACGTACCCATTTTTATCCGTGATTATGATCTGTTGCAGTCCACTCAAGACGACATTGCCGCCGTACTAAAATTCCTGCGAAATAACCACACTTGCGCCCACTTAGAAATTGAAACCTACACCTGGGAAGTACTTCCCCAACGAATGAAACTAGACTTACTCGCATCAATTCAGCGCGAGTACGAATGGGTACAAACAAAACTCCTATCCAAACAATTAGTAACTCACTAATTCGTAATTCGTAATATTTCCTATAGCTACGCTCGCTAGGGCTTTATTCACATCTTGCACCCGTCGCAATAACCCGCGGTCGGTTCAAACCCCCGTCTGATAGCGAAAGTCATCTAAAGACGACTGGGAAAAATTTCAGTCCATTTTAATGGAGTTTACGTAATTCTTAATTATCTCTTGGCGTTCTTCTCCCAAGGGGAGACGCTACGCGAAGGCGACTTGGCGGTTCGTAAAATCTTATGAAAAAAACTGTAGTTCTGAACATAGTAGGATTAACACCCAACCTAATAGGTGAGCATACCCCCTTCCTTTCCCATTGGACAAAACAAGGAAAAATAGTACCCATAGACCCCGTATTACCTGCCGTTACCTGTACAGCACAAGCCACCTATCTCACAGGGAAATCACCTAACGAGCATGGAATCGTCGGTAATGGTTGGTACTTCCGAGATGAGTGTGAAATAAAATTTTGGCGACAGTCCAACAAACTCATGCAAGCGCCCAAAATTTGGGAAATAGCCAAAGAGGTAGATCCCAACTTTACCTGCGCTAACTTGTTTTGGTGGTATAATATGTACTCCTCAGTAGATTATGCCATCACCCCCCGACCGATGTATCCCGCCGATGGCAGAAAAATCCCTGATATTTATACGCAACCGGGAAAATTGCGTTCCCCACTGCAAAAAGACTTAGGTCAATTTCCTCTGTTCAATTTCTGGGGGCCTAACACATCAATTCGGGCTACCCAATGGATTGCAGAATCAGCCAAGTGGATGGAAAAAGACTGTAACCCCACGCTGACACTCGTCTATCTACCACATCTCGACTACTGCTTACAAAAATATGGTGCTGATACCAACAAAGTCGCAGAGGATTTACAAGAAATTGATGCAGTTTGTGGTGATTTGATTCAATATTACGAAAATCGTGGCGCTCAAGTTATTGTCTTGTCAGAATATGGAATTACATCAGTCACCAAACCCATCCATTTAAATCGGATGCTGCGGGAAAAAGGTTTGCTGAGTGTGCGCGAAGAACTGGGACGAGAAATCCTCGATGCTGGTGCGAGTAAAGCCTTTGCTGTTGCTGACCATCAGATTGCTCATGTTTATGTCAACGATCCATTTTATCTTCCCAAAGTGCGATCGCTTCTAGAAGAAACCGCAGGAGTTGCCTATGTTTTAGATGATACCAACAAGGCAGAAGCTCATCTGAATCATTCTAGGTCGGGAGAGTTGATAGCAGTAGCTCAACCAGATGCTTGGTTTACCTATTATTATTGGCTAGATGATAGCCGCGCCCCCGATTTTGCCAGAACTGTAGATATCCACCGCAAACCCGGTTACGACCCTGTAGAACTGTTCCTCGACCCGCAAATTAAATTTCCCAAGTTAAAAATTGCACTGAAACTCTTAAAAAAACAACTTGGTTTTCGCTACTTGATGGATGTTATTCCTTTAGATGCTGACTTAGTACGTGGTTCTCACGGTTGTATTCCGCCTTCCCCTAATGAAGGCCCATTATTAATTACTCAACAAACTGACTTGCTTGATTCTGCATCAATCAAAGCTATCGATGTTTGTCAATTAATTCTTCAACATCTCATAAATAAATAGCCAGAATTAATTGAAGAACCCCACCCCTAATACAGCACGGCGGAAATAAACCAACCATTCCAAATCAACTAAAAGCCTATAGAAGAAACTTTTTGACTTTTGACTTCCGCCCTGCGGTACTAGCCCCTCCCCGCAAGCGAGGAGGGGAATTTGATGATCATGATATCCCTGAAAGAATATAAGAACAAATAAATTGATATTTCGATCAACAAAATATTCATGCAACAAATGCTTAATATTCATTAACCTTAATTAAAAGGTTCCAAAAAATAAATTCGCACAAGAATGAATCAACAATTATTTTGGAACTATAAGGTATGAAGACAATGAATAAAATGTCTGATTCTGTCCTTATTTCAAAATTATTTATTATCATGAATGAATGGCTTTTGATTAATAACCATTCCAGAGAAAATATCCATGAATTTTGATTCCCATTCCTACACAACTCTTGGTGGTGTGTTTGTCTCTCGCTCTGTCACAGAAGTGAAGATGGAAACTGCCCTCGAAGAGATTCTGTTTTACCTCAATTCTCAACGTGGAGGCTTGCTAGCTAGCAGCTATGAATATCCAGGGAGATATAAAAGATGGGCAATCGGATTTGTTAATCCACCACTAGAATTAACAACACGAGCCGACACTTTTACCTTGACAGCGTTGAATGAGCGAGGTGAAATACTTTTACCATTACTTTTAGAGCGCCTTTGTCATTCCCAAGAACTTCAAGGTATCAAGCAAACAAATAACGATATCTCCGGATTTATTAAACCCACAACCCAATTATTTGTTGAAGAAGAGCGTAGTAAGCAACCTTCAGCGTTTACAGTTGTCCGCGAAATTCTTCATACTTTCTCTAGTCAAGAAGATGAGCATTTAGGATTGTATGGCGCATTTGCTTATGACTTAGTTTTCCAGTTTGAGCCAGTTCCTCAAAGCCTAGAACGTCCCACAGACCAGCGAGATGTAGTACTTTACCTACCTGATGAACTGATAGTTGTTGATTATTATCTCCAACAGGCATTTCGGCTGCAATATGAATTTGAAACAGCCCAGGGAATTACCAATAATCTGCCTCGCACAGGTGAATCTATTGATTATCGAGGTCAGCGCCTAACCCCGACTCAAATGTGTGATCATCATCCGGGCGAGTATGCAAAGCAAGTGGAGTTAGCACTTGATTACTTCCGTCGCGGCGACTTATTTGAAGTGGTTCCCGGTCAAAACTTCTTTGAACCCTGTGAAGCGCCTCCTAGCAAACTTTTTGCCACCTTACAGCAAATCAATCCCAGCCCTTATGGATTCATTTTTAATTTAGGTGGAGAATACATAATTGGTGCATCTCCAGAGATGTTTGTTCGGGTTGAAGGTAGACGCATAGAAACTTGTCCCATTAGTGGTACGATTACCCGTGGACAAGATGCCCTTGATGATGCTACTCAAATTCGTCAGTTACTCAACTCACACAAAGATGAAGCTGAGTTGACAATGTGTACAGATGTAGATCGCAATGATAAATCCCGGATTTGCGAACCTGGATCAGTACAAGTCATTGGTCGTCGCCAAATTGAATTATATAGCCATCTGATTCATACAGTGGATCATGTGGAAGGCATACTCAGACCAGAATTTGATGCTTTAGATGCCTTTTTAACTCACACCTGGGCAGTTACAGTCACAGGCGCACCCAAAAGAGCTGCAATACAGTTTATTGAACAGCATGAACGTAGCGCTCGACGTTGGTATGGTGGTGCAGTTGGTTACTTAAATTTCAATGGGAATTTAAATACTGGATTAGTTCTGCGAACAATTCGGTTACAAGATTCCATTGCGGAAGTGCGTGTTGGTGCTACTGTTCTTTATGATTCAGTCCCTGAAGCAGAAGAACAAGAAACAATTACCAAAGCTGCGGCTTTATTTGAAACGATTCGTCGCGCCAGGTCGACTGACGAGAAAGCCGAAAAGTGCAATTACATAAATTTGAGCAAATGCATCCCGGATGTGGAATCTGGCAAACGCATCTTATTAATTGACCATGAGGATTCGTTTGTTCATACATTAGCCAATTACATTCGCCAAACTGGTGCTAGTGTGACTACACTTCGTCATGGCTTTGCTGAATCGCTATTCGATACAGAACGTCCTGATTTAGTTGTGTTGTCTCCTGGCCCTGGTAGACCAAATGATTTTCGAGTTTCAGAGACTGTCGCCGCCTGTGTGAGTCGCCAAATCCCGATTTTCGGAGTTTGTCTAGGACTGCAAGGTATTGTCGAAGCTTTTGGCGGTAAACTCGGAGTTCTCAACTATCCCCAACATGGTAAATCTTCGCGGATTTTTGTGACTGATACAGATTCTGTGACATTTAAAGATTTACCAAAATCCTTTGCAGTCGGTAGATATCATTCTTTGTTTGCTTTACAGGAACATTTGCCGGCAGAACTGAAAGTAACGGCGATTTCTGATGACAACGTGATTATGGGTATTGAACATCGAACCCTTCCCATTGCTGCGGTTCAGTTTCATCCAGAATCAATCATGACTCTTTCCGGAGAGGTGGGTTTGGCAATTATTAAAAATGTCATGCTGGCATTTACTCAAAAGATAATTGTCAAACAATTTTAGAGTTTAAATATGAATTAGGTTCACGCATCAGCGAAGCGAAGTACGAAGTACGTTAGGCGCAAAGGCGCAAAGGTAGGAAGAAAAGAAAGGTAATTTTGAGATTTCATACTTTGGTTTAGCAAAGCTGGAAGTTTTTATTTCAATCCAAAATCCAAAATCCAAAATCCAAAATTCTCTACTCCCGATTTGGCAAGTTATGAATATTCCAGTTGTCACTCATCGTCACATTCTCGAAGAAATTGTGTTGCATAAAAGGGAAGAAGTTGCACAAATGCAGCAAAAATTACCTTTAACTGCTTTGCAACAACAGTTAAACACTGCACCGAATCTGCGAAATTTCTTGAGTGTTTTACAAGAAAATCCCTGTCAACCGAGTTTAATTGCTGAGGTGAAAAAGGCTTCCCCTAGTCGGGGGGTAATCCGGGCGGATTTTGACCCGGTAGCGATCGCTCAAGCTTATGAGCGAGGTGGTGCAGCCTGTCTATCTATCCTGACTGATGAAAAGTTCTTTAAAGGCAGTTTTGATAATCTCCGGGCTGTGCGGGCTGCTGTAGCTTTACCCTTACTATGCAAGGAGTTCATTATTGACCCCTATCAAATTTATTTGGCACGGACAGCAGGTGCAGATGCGGTGTTATTAATCGCCGCTATCCTTTCAGATACTGAACTCCAGCACTTTTTGTCAGTGATTCACGATTTGGGGATGAATGCACTGGTGGAAGTTCATACCTTGACTGAATTGGATCGGGTGCTAAAGCTGGACAATTTGCGTTTAGTCGGAATTAACAATCGCAATTTGGAGGATTTTACTGTCGATTTACAAGTAACTCAGCAACTTTTAACACAACGTCAGCCACAATTACAAAGCTTGAGTATTACAGCTGTCAGTGAATCAGGACTATATACAGCTGCTGATTTATCTTTTGTGGCTGAGGCTGGGGCGCGTGCAGTTTTAGTGGGTGAATCTTTAGTGAAACAAAGCCAGATAGAACCAGCTGTGCGTAGTCTCTTGAATATTTAGTAATTGCATCATGAAAGCGATAGTAATCACAAACTTTGGAAGTCCAGAAGTTTTAGCCGAACAAGATGTCAATCAACCAACACCAAATAAAAATCAAGTTTTGGTCAAGGTTTATGCAACTTCCGTAAATCCTGCCGACTGTGGGGTGCGTCAAGGTTTTTTTGGTCCCAGGGTGAAATTACCTACCATCTTAGGTTACGACGTTTCCGGTGTGGTTGAGGCAGTTGGCGAAAACGTCAGGGGCTTTCAAGTCGGTGATCAAGTCTATTACGCCATAGAACTTTTGCAAGGTGATGGTGCTAATGCTGAATACCATGTCGCAGATGAATCAATTGTGGCTAAAAAGCCTGCAAACCTGACTCACATAGAAGCTGCTAGCGTACCTATTGCTGGGGGTACAGCTTATGCGGCACTGATTACCAGAGCAAATATCAAAATCGGCGAAACTGTGCTGATTCATGGCGGTGCAGGTGGTGTCGGTACATTCGCAATCCAAATAGCGAAAGCGGCTGGTGCTTATGTTTACACAACTTGCGGCAGTTATGATGTGGGCTTTGTCAAGTCTATCGGTGCAGATAGAGCGATTGATTACCGCCAGGAAGATTTTGTCAACATGATCATGGAGGAAACAGGCGGCGCAGGGGTTGATGTGAGTTTTACTACCGTTGGCGGCGATGTTTTCGCTAAAAGTTTAATGGTGACTAAACCTGATGGTCGCGCTGTGACTGTCGCCGGCGTTGCGGGTGACCTTAACGTTGCCATGTTCAAAAATCTTACTATCCACTGCGTACATTTAGATCGCACTCGCCCGAAGCTTGATGTTTTGAGAAGCCTAATTGAACGGAGTCAAATCAAACCTGTTATCGGGATGGTCTTTCCATTAAATCAAGTGGGAGAAGCCCATAAAAGGTTGGAGTCAGGCGGCGAAGGTGTGCGCGGCAAAATTGTGGTGGAAGTTCGATAGACACAATAATTAATTACCCATTTTGAGGTGAATGATCACAGATGGCTACTATTTCTCATTGTTTTCAAACTTTACGCGATCGCCAACAGTGCGCTTTGATTCCCTTTATCACTGCTGGCGACCCTGATTTAACAACCACTGCTGAAGCTTTACGTATTTTAGATCGCAATGGGGCTGATTTCATTGAGTTGGGCGTTCCCTACTCTGACCCCCTTGCAGATGGCCCTGTGATTCAAGCCGCCGCAACTCGCGCTTTGCAAACAGGAATTAAATTAGAGCAAGTCCTGGAAATGTTGCGCGATGTCAGTCCTCAACTCAAAGCACCGTTAATTTTATTTACTTACTACAATCCGATTCTGCACCGGGGTATTCAGGCATTCTTAGCAGATATTGTGGCGGCTGGGGTGCGAGGTTTGGTAGTACCAGATTTACCGTTAGAAGAGGCGGCGAAATTAATCCAAGCTGCTGCTGCTTTTGGGATTGAGGTAATTCTGCTTGTAGCTCCTACTAGTTCTCAGGATAGGATAGCTGCGATCGCGCGTCAATCTCAAGGTTTTATCTACCTTGTCAGTGTAACTGGAGTTACCGGAATGCGATCGCAAATGCAAAGCCGCGTACAGCATTTACTCACAGATATGCGAAGCATCACCGATAAACCTATTGGCGTTGGCTTTGGCATTTCCACACCAGAACAAGCACAACAGGTCAGAGAATGGGGTGCAGATGCCGTCATTGTCGGTAGTGCCTTTGTCAAACGGTTAGCTGAAGGTAGCCCTACCCAAGGACTGCAAGCTGTTGAAAAACTTTGTTGTGAACTCAAAGCCGCAATTACCCCCATATCTCTGCAAAAAGTTGGTTCTGCTATGTAATAAGCTGTTGAGCTTTCAACTTGCACAATTAATTTGGACGGGCAAGATGCCCATCCCACAAGAGTTGTATTTAAATATGTTGTGCAAAATCAGGTTTTCTCTGCGTTCTCTGCGCCTCTGCGGTTCAATAATAAATTCAAGAATTTTAACCAATGGTAAGCATACAAGACATCAATACTGCAACTGTACGACCTGATACTTTAGGCAGATTTGGCAAATTCGGCGGTAAATACGTCCCCGAAACCTTAATGCCGGCATTGAGTGAATTAGAAACAGCATTTCACCAATATCGCGATGATATAGGTTTCCAAGCCGAACTGCAAAACTTACTCCGGGATTATGTCGGACGACCCAGCCCCTTATATTTTGCCGAACGCCTGACTACACACTACGCTCGACCTGATGGTACAGGGGTGCAAATTTACTTAAAGCGCGAAGACTTAAATCATACAGGCGCACACAAAATTAATAACGCTTTGGCTCAGGGTTTGCTAGCTAAACGCATGGGTAAACAGCGGATTATTGCCGAAACTGGCGCAGGTCAACATGGAGTAGCCACTGCTACCGTGTGTGCGCGATTTGGTTTAGAGTGTGTGATTTATATGGGCATCCACGATATGGAACGCCAAGCCCTGAATGTGTTTCGGATGAAGCTGATGGGGGCAGAAGTGCGTCCAGTAGAAGCAGGAACCGGAACCCTCAAGGATGCCACTTCTGAGGCGATTCGGGATTGGGTGACAAATGTGGAAACCACTCATTACATTCTCGGTTCTGTGGCTGGCCCTCATCCTTATCCCATGATGGTGCGTGATTTCCACAGTGTAATTGGTAAAGAAACTCGCGTTCAGTGCCAGGAAAAGTGGGGAGGATTACCGGATATTCTGCTGGCTTGTGTGGGTGGCGGTTCTAATGCAATGGGATTATTCCATGAATTTGTGGATGAACCGACAGTGCGCCTAGTGGGAGTAGAAGCAGCTGGTAAGGGTGTAGATACAGATAAGCACGCAGCAACTTTAACACAAGGACGAGTGGGAGTTCTGCACGGGGCGATGAGTTATTTACTCCAAGATAATGATGGTCAAGTTGTGGAAGCACATTCTATTAGTGCTGGACTAGATTATCCCGGTGTGGGGCCGGAACATAGTTATTTAAAGGATCTGGGTCGGGCTGAATATTACAGCGTCACAGACCAACAAGCTTTAGATGCTTTTCAGCGACTTTCCCAACTAGAAGGGATTATTCCCGCGTTGGAAACATCTCATGCGATCGCCTATTTAGAAACCCTCTGTCCTCAACTAGAAGGTAGTCCCCGTCTGGTAATTAATTGCTCTGGTAGAGGCGACAAAGATGTGCAAACCGTGGCCAAATTCCTGAGTTAATTGGGCATTGGGAAAAATCATCTGATTCTTCTGTCTCTCTTGTAGAGGCGTGATCAATCGCGTCTCTACCTATTCCCTGACATTGAGTGTTAACGAAATGACAGCTATAACTCAAACTCCACCTGGACAAAACATTCCCACTCCTGACTCCTACAATTGGCCAGCTTTATTGCAACAGTTACTTGATCGGCAATCCTTAACAGTTACCCAAGCTGCTTATCTGATGCAAGGTTGGCTGATTGATGCCATTCCCCCCGTACTATCGGGAGCGATTTTAGCTGCCATTCAAGCTAAAGGCATCACCGCAGCAGAATTGGTGGGTATGGCTAGCGTCTTACAATCTCAATCTTCTTCTCTTGTACAGACGCGATTCATCGCGTCTCCACCCCTGATTGACACCTGTGGAACGGGCGGAGATGGGGCTTCCACCTTTAATATCTCCACTGCTGTGGCTTTTGTGGCCGCAGCCGCAGGAGTAAAAGTTGCCAAGCATGGTAATCGTTCTGCATCTAGTAAAACTGGTTCTGCCGATGTCTTGGAAGCTTTGGGGATAAATCTCAACGCTAGTCAGGAGAAAGTACAAGCGGCTGTGGGTGAAGTTGGTATCACCTTTTTGTTTGCCCCTGGTTGGCATCCAGCACTCAAAGCGGTTGCGGCTTTACGCAAAACTTTGAAAGTGCGGACTATTTTTAACCTCCTGGGGCCTTTAGTTAATCCTATGCGACCCACGGGGCAAATTATTGGTGTCAACGACCCCCATTTATTAGAGGCGATCGCCCAAGCATTATCACAATTAGGATGTCAGCAAGCGATCGCACTCCACGGGCGAGAAAGGTTAGATGAAGCCGGATTGGCAGACTCAACAGACTTGGCTGTCCTCCAAGACAAAAAAGTCCGTCGTTTAGTACTCAATCCTCAAGAACTTGGTTTGAGTTCTGCACCCACTGCGGCGTTACGAGGTGGAAATGTTCAAGAAAATGCAGAGATTTTGCAAGCAGTTCTCCAAGGTAAAGGCACTCAAGCCCAGCAAGATGTAGTCGCTTTAAATACAGCCCTAGCACTCCAAGTTGGTCAAACCGTTGATGAAGAAAGGGATGTTTTAGAAGGTTGCGTTAAAAGTCTTGTACTGGCTCAAGAAGTTCTACAAAGCGGCGCAGCTTGGACAAAGTTAGAACAACTTGCTGAATTTTTGCAATAAAAACTGTTTGAAAAATAGGAGTAGGGAAAACGCAAAAAATCTTTGTGTTTTGCGTACTTAGCGGTTCGTAATTCCATCCTCAGCGCTTTTGTCAATTTAAATATAGGAAACGAAAATGATTGTAGTCCTAAAAACTGGTACACCTGATCACGAAATCACTCAGATATGTCAAGATTTAACCGACATTTGGGAAGTCACAATCGAAAAAAGCATCGGTAAGCATAAAGCTATTCTGGGAATCATTGGTGATACATCTGTCATCGATCCATTGCAAGTCCAGGAGTTAAACCCTTGGATTCAACAAGTATTACGAGTGCAGCAACCTTTCAAGCGGGTGAGTCGGGAATTTCGACATGGAGAAGCCAGCGAGGTAATTGTATCCACTCCTAACGGGTGTGTTCCTTTTGGAGAGGATCATCCCATTGTGGTGGTAGCTGGGCCATGTTCAGTTGAGAATGAAGCCATGATTGTGGAAACGGCAAAGCGTGTGAAGGCAGCAGGAGCCAAATTCTTGCGTGGAGGAGCCTACAAACCCCGGACTTCACCCTATGCCTTTCAGGGGTATGGTGAAAGTGCATTAGGTTTGTTAGCCGCAGCCCGTGAAGCTACAGGTTTGGGCATCATCACAGAACTCATGGATGCAGCCGATTTACCCGCAGTGTCGAACGTCGCTGACATTATCCAGATCGGAGCGCGGAATATGCACAATTTCTCGCTGCTGAAAAAAGTCGGCGCTCAAGATAAACCAGTGCTACTCAAGCGAGGAATGTCTGCCACAATTGACGAGTGGTTGATGGCAGCAGAATACATTATGGCATCAGGAAATTCCAACGTGATTCTTTGTGAGCGCGGGATTAGAACCTTTGATGCTAAATATGCCCGTAATACTTTAGATTTATCGGTACTTCCAGTATTGCGATCGCTCACCCATTTACCAATTATGATTGACCCCAGTCATGGCACTGGTAATTCTGATTATGTACCAGCGATGGCTTTAGCTGCGATCGCCGCTGGTACAGATGCCTTAATGATTGAAGTTCACCCCAATCCAGCGAGGGCTTTATCTGATGGGCCGCAGTCCCTCACCCCTGAGAAATTTGATCGCTTAGTACAGGAAATGTCTGTTCTCGGCAAAGTAGTTAATCGCTGGTCTCTGCCTGCATTAGTAACTTCGGTTTAACTCAAAGACCAGCAGTGCGAAGAGAAAGTTGAGTGTTAAAACTCGGCTTTCTCTTTTTTTATATCTCCAAGAGACTCCGCTCTCTGCTGGTAAATGCTTCGGTTCAGTGGCGAAACTTGTCTTGACATCTCCCCCGGTTAGAAACCGAAGGATTCTAAACTGATGTTGCTACGGGGTCTAAAAGGTCCACTACGCAACGTTTACGATATGATTTATTTAATTTCTTGAACAAATCAATTCGTTGTGGCACTGTCAAAATGCCCTACCCACCTCGACTAGGTTTAATCCTAGCTGTATGGCTACTTGATTGTTAATTAAGTGCGTAAGTATGTTTTTTTGTTATGGAGTTTTTCATCCTATACATACGCACTTTAATTTTATCATTAGATGTTGTCTAATAAATTAGACAATTAACTTTCATCCCCCGGATTAAATCCGGAGGTTCTCAGTATAAGTTTGATAGGAAATACCCCAACTTTCTCGCTGAAGTTGGGGTATTTCACAAAAATTTATAGAATAATCACTAACGACCGCCACCCATGCCGCCGCCACCACCGAAGCCACCGCCACTCATGCCACCGAAGCCACCATCGGAGGAGTCATCGCCGCCACCAAAGCCACCGAAGCCACCATCGGAGGAGTCATCGCCGCCACCGAAGCTGCTGCTACCGAAGCCACCAAAGCCACCACTAGAGGAGTCATCGCCCACACCGCGACTACCGAAGCTGAAGTCAGGCATACCGCTACCAGTGGAGTCACTGCTACCGCCAGTTAAGGAGTCCCCGCCATTTAAATCTTCGCTATCAATGTTAATAACAGCCCAGGGGTTAACACCACCAGTCAAGGGGCTACCTTCAGCCGTCGGGTCGCCAAAGTCAACAAACATATCACTATTTGGGATGCTACCGTCAGCAGACACAGTTTCATCATTCGTAGCGGTGTTTTCGCCCCCCGTCGAATCTTCAATCAAAACCGAGGAATCATCGTCACCGAAGCTAGGCATACCGCCTCCCATGCCGCCACCAGTCGAGGAGGAGTCAATGTCAATCTCAGCCCAGGGGTTGATACCACCAGTCAACGGGCTAGCTTCAGCAGTCGGGTTGCCAAAGCCAGAAAAGGGGTTACTACCTGGGACGCTACCGTCAAATAGACTAGGATCAATACTGGAGTCGGAGTTGCCAAAAGCGTTGGCAAAAGAACTGATTAAGCTTTCTGGAGTTACACCGTCAATGTTTAGCAAAGCTCCAAAAGGTGATTGCCGAAGCAAATCAATCATTGCATCATTGTCAGTAGCGGTGTTTTCGCCACTATCATTAATTGCAGAATCTTCTGTCAAAACAATCGAATCTTCCATGAAAACGAAGTCTCCTATTTATGGGATAAAAATTTCATTAGAGCTGGAATATTAAGTAGAAAAAGTTAACCCAGCTTCATAAAGCTATTTTTTGTTGTCTTTTTGCCAAAGCTATTTATTAGCTGTTAGCGTAGTGAGATTAATGGGTTTTACCATTAAGTAACTTATGCAATCTCTGGCAACCCAGACAAGCTTTATTTACCGACATCTCACAATACAGATTAATTTTTCTTAAGATTAATCACAATGAAAAATATTTGGATTTGCTTGTAAAAATTTAGAAGATTTCTATTATTGGTAATATTGATATTCTAGAATTCAAACTAAAAAACTCTTTAAATTTAGTAGTTATTGTTTTTTATTTCGTGCATAGTATACATTTGTTTATATCGTATAACTTATTTAACAAATACTGATTGCGCTAACTCCTTTCTTTTACATACTAATGCTTTGCCATTTTCAAACAATTATTATGAGTAATAATTAGAGTCGTACTCCCAGCATTAATCTAAGAATTTGAAATTATACAAAAAAATATTTAAAGCCTTCTAGATAGATTGACTACATAATTTAGTAGGGTATTTCTGTTGCTGTACTCCCTCTTTCATTGTTGTGGTGAATGGTTTGAAGTTTTACTGATTACCGTTACTTCTAGTAATTTGTATATAAATGTAAATATTCTTTTATGCCTACCAGGAAAAAATATTTAATCTGCGGGTGTTGAAGCCTGAAAAATCTGTTACCTATATTTACTACCTATAAAAAGAGTAGCACTCTGCCTTTTTCTTATAGCTGTATTTATTTATCTCTGTATCTTTTGTGATTATGAAACGATTACTTGAGACAAGAAAGAGACAAAGGGAGATGAATCCTGGATGATAGGTACACAAAAAACTAAAAATATGATTCACTTGTCATAATGAAAAATGAGCATTTGTTGAGTATAACCAATATGTATAAACTTATGCTTAAAATAAAGCTTCAAACACGGTCACTAGTCCTTTTAAGCATTGTTTGAGCATTTATACAAGTAAAATGGCTGAAAGTTTTGGAAATGTGGGAACTGTTCAATTACTATGGTCGATGGTTGGCTTACTTTTAACAATGGGCGGTACCTTCCTAGAAGCCTATGGTATAGCCTTGCCTTCGAGTTTGAGTACGCAAGGAATTCAGACTTTTTCTCTAGGTGTCACCTGTCAAGTTGGCGCAGTGCTGTTAGTCGGTTGTTTAGGAGGGAAAAATGCTGGCGCACTATCGCAAATCGCCTATTTAGTCATGGGTTTAACCTTGCTACCTGTATTTGCTGAAGGTGGCGGTATTGGTTATGTCAAGCTATCTCAGTTTGGCTATCTACTAGGTTTTATTCCTGGAGCGTGGATTTGTGGATTTTTAGCCTTTAAAGCTAGACCTAAGTTGGAAACTTTGGCTTTTAGTTGTGTGAGTGGCTTGTTCACTGTCCACCTCTGCGGTATTACTTATTTAATCATCAGTTATATTTTTCAGTGGAAAGGCACAGAAAATTTGGCTCTAATGCAAGCCATCCTCAGATATTCCTGGTTGGCACTACCCGGTCAACTAGCTGTAGTGTGCGCTGTTACCGTAATAGCATATATCTTACGTCATTTAATGTTTTATTAGTTATGGCGTTATTCTATGCTTTTTCTCATGCTTTAAATAGAATATTTCTATTTACACCGTGGTGTACTAGCTTTCACTCCCGTATGGCTACGCTCACGGCCAAACCGCGTCCCACTCCCTACTCTCTAGTTTCATGCGTTTAAAAAATCATCTCTTTTGGATTGCTGCCTTCATTGTTTTTTTCTTAGATCAATTGACAAAATACTGGGTAGTGCAGACCTTTAGTTTGGGACAGACACTACCAATCGTACCTAATATATTTCATCTGACCTATGTTACTAATACTGGTGCGGCTTTTAGTCTATTCAGCGGAAATGTAGAGTGGTTGCGCTGGCTCTCGTTGGGTGTGAGTCTGGTATTGATAGCATTAGCCTTGTTTGGTCAGGAGTTAAATAATTGGGATCAGTTAGGCTATGGTTTGATTTTAGGTGGAGCAATGGGCAATGGTATTGATCGGTTCGTGTTAGGCTATGTCGTTGATTTTATCGATGTTCGCTTGATTAATTTTGCTGTATTTAATATAGCAGATTCATTTATTACTATTGGTATTGTTTGTCTGTTAATTGCTACTTTCCAAAAAACACCAAGTTCCAGTGACAGGTCAAGTTGAACTTAAGTCTTAATAATCCCACGACTATCAAAATTTGGCTATGCTCATTCTCAAATCAAAGTCGTGGGATTATGAAAATTATCATTATACTCTAGCTTTTCAGCACTCGTAGTTAGAGTTTATGGCTCACTGTATTTTGCTAATTTATTGGGGGTTAGGTTCGCGCTGAAAGTCATATTCATCCTGGATCAAATTTTCTGAACTTGGTGTTGAGCTATCAACTGGGTCGGATTCATCCTGCATCAAAGTTTCCGGCGTAGTTGTATTGTTAATTGTGGTGTTACCATCGAAAAATGGTACTGAAATATCATCAGTTGTAGGAGCTATGACTGCTGTACCTCCCGGACAACGGGAATTAAGAGGCGATCGCTCACACAAAATTTTCATCCCTTCTGGTGAAAGCTGGATTTCCGTTGGCGCATTAATGGATCGGCTATCGGATTCGGCTATCGGGGATTTACTTGATTCGGCAACAGCAACATTGGTAGTAAGAGCCAAGGTCAAAGCTGTACCAATCATGGTCAGATATTTTCCCTTCATTCTGAAATTAACCTCAACGGAAACAGAACACTCCGCCAATTTAATCAAACAACTGATTTGAGAAAATCCGCCTAAATGAAGATGTATAAAGGAGTTCCAATATATATGGAAATTTTCTGTTGTAAACTTTAAAATTACTGTAAATTAATACTAAGTTTTGAGAAACACCAAAATCAAAGTGTTAACCCTTATTGTTTAATCCATAATATTAAGTAAAAATAGTATAATAAACGAGAAAACCCAAATTTGGCATTAGTAAAAAGTCACAAACCCAATAGGGTAGTTTTTCTGAGTGGATATTATCTTAGTGTAAGATTGAATCGGTAAGAATTACGTACAGCCAATTTCTGCTTTGGCTTATGAGTAGAATGGTGGAACATTCTGTCTACAGATTGTCATTCTCCCGATTCTTTGCCAATAATTGTGATGTAAATAGCCGATGAGTTCCCCCCAACCTCCTCACAAGCCACAAACTTTACTTGGTCAACTGACTCAAGCCGTTCAGACAATGCAAGCGAGGGTTGACTTTTCCAAGTTAGCGCTCAAGCCTAATGCCAAAGTACCAGAAATATGGGTGCAGGATGCGGGGGCGGATAAGGCGGAGGTCTATCCGTTATTAGGCGATCGCTACATCCTCGGTCGTAGTTCCAAATCCTGTGATATAGTCATTCGCAACCCAGTTGTCAGCCAAATTCACCTGTCACTGTCGCGGGATTCGACTCAACGCACCCCTGCTTTTCTGATCAAAGATGAAAACTCAACTAACGGTATTTATCGTGGTAAACGCCGGGTTAATACCTTAGAACTGCGTCACGGTGATATTTTTACTTTAGGGCCACCAGAACTTGCAGCGTCAGTGCGGCTGCAATATGTCGATCCACCACCCTTGCATATGAAAGCAGCAACTTGGACTGCTTACGGTATTGGAGGTGTCAGCGCCTTGGTGGGGCTAGTCATAGGCGTAGAATGGCTAAAATTTTCTGTGAGACCGCTACCCACTGCTACTAGCGCTCCCATCGTGATTTATGCCCGTGATGGCTCAACTCCCCTACGTGAGCCTCGGAGTACCTCCCACGTTGATATGCAGCGATTGGATGATTTTGGCCCTTATTTAGCCGCAGCCGTAGTGTCCTCAGAAGATAGTCGTTACAACTGGCACTTTGGCGTTGATCCGTTGGGGATTTTGCGAGCCGTGCTGGTCAATACTCGTAGTGGCGGCGTGCAGCAGGGAGCCAGCACAGTTACCCAGCAAGTAGCGCGGAGTTTATTTCGGGACTATGTTGGCGCTCAGGACTCCTTGGGACGCAAACTGCGGGAGGCTGTTGTCTCCTTCAAGTTAGAAACTTTTTACAGTAAAGATGATATCTTGCTGACTTACTTAAATAGAGTCTTTCTGGGCGTGGATACATCCGGTTTTGAGGATGCGGCTCGTTATTACTTTGAGAAGCCAGCCAAAGAATTAACTCTTTCGGAAGCTGCAACATTAGTGGGAATTTTACCTGCTCCGAATGCTTTCAATTTTTGTGGAGATAGCCCCAATCGGCTACAAGTATCTGAATATCGCAATCGCGTCATTAGGCGAATGTTGGACAGAGGTACAATATCTGAAGAAGAAGCCAATCGAGCTAGACGTTCCCCAGTTCAAATTAGCCCTAAAGTTTGCGAACAGCAAGCCAGTACCATTGCGCCTTACTTTTACAGTTATGTTTTCCAGGAACTCGAATCAATTTTGGGAGTGGGAGCGGCAAGAGAAGGTAACTATGTAATTGAAACCCAGCTCGACCCAGGAATACAAAGCCAGGCAGAAACAGCGTTGCGTAATTCAGTTAACAATGCTGGCTCAACCTTTCGTTTTTCTCAAGGAGCGATCGTGACCCTGGACACTAGCACTGGTAGTATTTTGTCTATGGTAGGCGGGACTGATTTTAGACAAAGCCAGTTTAATCGTGCTGTCCAAGCCCAAAGACAACCAGGTTCCACCTTCAAAGTTTTTGCTTTCGCTGCTGCTCTTGAGCAAGGGATACCAGCCTCCAAAACCTATTCCTGCGCTGCCATGCCTTGGCAAGGCTTTACCTACAGACCCTGTAGAAGTGGTGCGGGTAATTTCTTAAATATGACTGTTGGGTTTGCCCAGTCAGAAAATCCTATTGCTCTGCGAATTGCTAGAGAAGTAGGACTAGGTCGAGTTGTATCTACAGCCAAGGATTTAGGAGTAAAGTCATCACTTGAAGCTGTTCCTGGCTTAGTCCTGGGTCAAAGTGTCGTCAATGTTTTAGAAATGACCGGTGCTTTTGGCGCTATTACTAATCGTGGTGTATGGAATCCACCCCATGCAATTAGTCGGATTCTAGACAGTAGTGATTGTCAAGATCGTGATGACTTAAAAACCTGTCGTGTTGTCTATTCCTTTGACCAAAATCGTAATGCCAACCAACGAGCCTTACCCACAGGTGTGGCAGACGAAATCACCCGGATGATGCGCCAAGCAGTTACTAGCGGTACTGGTCGTGCGGCCGCTATTGGACTGGGGGAAGGTGGTAAAACCGGCACAACTGATAAAAACGTTGACCTATGGTTCATTGGTTCTATCCCCAATCGGCGGCTTGTAACTGGCATTTGGTTAGGTAATGACGATAATTCCCCCACATCTGGTAGTAGCGGTCAAGCAGCTCAATTGTGGGGCAATTATATGAGGCAAATTGCCAGATAGGGGAGCAGGGAGCAGGGAGCAGGGAGCAGGGAGCAGGGAGCAGGGAGCAGGGGGAAAAAAACTTCTCAATCCCAGTCCCCAGTTCCCAATTACTGATATCCCCACCAAGGGCTAACTTGCAAAACACCGTTTTCAGTAAACACTACTTTAAATTGGGCTATTGGTTCATTGGCGATGGGAGAAAGATTAGCCCGATTGTAAAGCAGTTTGGGTAGAGGAGTTAATTCTATTCCTTGATTGGCTCCTTCATTCACTGCTTTGTAACCGACGATCGCAGCATCAGCAGTTACACCCACGCGATAGACTAAATCTTGTGTTAAGGCTGAACGACCACTCCAAGCGGGATTAATTTTTTCATAAACTAGGCTATTCAGAACACGTAGTTGCTCTCGATCAGTAATTTCTGTAACTGTATTTAAGAGTGCTTCTAAATCTGTAGTTCTGGGTGCTGTTTCGGCTGTAGGAGTAGGAGTCGCCACATCTATGGGAGTTGGTGTGAAAGTCTCTACATCTGGGGGTGTTGTTGTATTTGGTGTAGCAGTATTGGTGCTAGGTGCTGTAGAGCTAATCTCTTCCTCTACCTTTGGCTCTGGTGGGCGGATTTCTGGGGCTGGAATTAAGCTAAAAGCGATCGCGGCAACTGCTACAGTTGAAACTCCTATACCTGCTGGTACTGCCTGTTTAAGCAGGACTTGACTAGTACCGCCGTAACGTCTAGCAACAGGCTGTAATTCTAGTGACAACTCTGGTAAGGTTTGGCTGTCAGCAAAAAACTGATCCACCGCTTCCACTAGATCAAATAACTGCACCGTGTTCAATTCCATTTGAATCGGCTGTTGATTATAGTTAGGGTTAGACTCAAAACCGTCTGAAGCTATTTCAGAATGGACAATTAACCTATGTCGATTAGTGCCAATTTTTTGTAACTCTACTAATTCTGAGTCTTGATTGTGCGCTTGTGGGTTGGACACATTACTCAAAAATTCTTGAGCATAGCCACTCACCGCCCTCACTAAGCTTTCAAAAAATTCTCGCCCTCCCACTAGAGGCTGGTTATAGCCAGATACATGGCATTCGGCATTTACCAATATTGATAATTCTGGACGCATTTCCTGGTAGTGTGCCGCTTTGGCGGCATCACTTAAACCCTCTAACAGCAGCGTACAATTAGGTAGACTGTACTTACGTTGGATATTCATTCTACTTCCCCGTCAAAAAGACTAATCCAGAAGCGCTGCATTCCAGCTGTGCCTGTACAAAATAGTAATTGTCCCAACAAATTGATTGCTAGCTCATCTAATTTTTCATCAGAACTTAATGCAATTACACTAGAACGTCGGGAATTCATCCGACTTTTGAAATGGACTCGAAATCGCTCTAGATAATTAGATAGCCGCAAATTTTGTGCCAAAGGGATCTGCTTATCGCTCATTTGCTGATATGTCATCAACATCTGGCGAATGACAACGGTTAAACGCCGGGCTATGTAGCTAGCAATTACCACTAAAGCTTTTGCCTCCATGATAGTTAAGGGACGGCGGATATGCGCTCTTCGCATGGGGTTAGAGCTACGCATCCGCCATAAATTTACCCGGTGTTTAATGATTTCTTTCAACTCCAACTCGTCAGCAAAAGCCAGAATAGCTTCAGAACCACCAAGTTCTAAAGCTTCAATTGCCAGTAAAATTAGATCAACTTGCAGCCTAGTTCTAGCGGGACAACCCTGTGCTGCTATCACAGGGTCTGGTAATGTATCCAGAATCATCGGCAATGATGGGGGGGTGGGACTATTCAATGGCTTTAAGCTGGCTGAGACATTCATTCTATAAAATACCTTGTGCAGTTCTAAACAGACTAAATAAAACTAGTACAACTAATTTAAGATAAGTAGATAAACAAGAAAATAAGACTTTTGGCAGTAGTAATACTACCTAATATATACATTAATTACTTGTTCTACTCAAATGATTACGTATACTTGAATTTAAGTTTTCACAGCATCTGTTTACCTTCCTTTCTTGTAAATACAAGCTTATCTTTAGATTGGGGTAGATTTTAGGTATCGTCAATGGATTGTTAAATTAGAGCCTTAATCCCCAGCGTATGACATTATAGTGTAGGATTTCTCAGTTACTCAGGACTGAGGATTTCGTAGTTTATTTACCCTACTCCCGTATCTTTCGGGAAGCTACGCTCACGGCCAGCCTACTCCCCAACCCCTACTCCCTCATATTTATGGATTTAAAGTCTCTAATTCGCGACATCCCAGATTTTCCCAAACCCGGAATTTTGTTTCGGGATATAACTACTTTACTGCGCGATCCAGAGGGATTACGCTACACTATTGACTTTTTTACCGAAAAATGTATTAATTCTGGATTCAAGCCAGATTATGTTGTGGGTATGGAGTCGCGTGGGTTCATTTTTGGCCCTCCTTTAGCTTACAAATTAGGCGCGGGTTTTATTCCTGTTCGGAAACGGGGAAAGTTACCAGCAGCAGTTCACTCAGTTGAATATGAATTAGAGTATGGTACAGACTGTTTGGAAATGCATCAAGACGCTTTGCATCCAAATAGCCGGGTTTTAATTGTGGATGATTTGATTGCTACAGGTGGTACAGCCAGTGCAACAGCAAAGTTGGCGCAGAAGTTTGGCTGCGAACTTGTAGGGTTTGGGTTTATTATCGAGCTACGGGATTTACAAGGACGGAAAAATTTACCAGATGTGCCGATTATTTCCCTAATTGAATACTAGTCAGGCGTGCTTTGTCTTATTATCTTGAGCAAATGACCAATAACCAATGACCAATGACTAATGACTAAACTGCTATGACTTCTACGAAAATTTCCTTGGAGACAGGACGAGATTGGCTCATTGGGCTAGTCACGAACGAAACATTTTTTTATGTGGTGAAACGGATATTCCAAGCACTGTTCACCTTGTTATTGGCAACGGCGCTGTCGTTTTTTATCATGAAACTGTCTCCAGGGGATTATGTAGATACCCTACGGCAAAATCCGACAATTTCGCCCGAAAGAATTGAGGAATTAAGGGAACAGTTTGGTCTGAATAAATCTTGGCCAGAACAGTTTGGGCTATGGTTATGGCGAATTTTGACACACGGTGATTTTGGCACAAGTTTTGTTTACCAACGTTCAGTAGCTTCTCTGTTGTGGGAACGGATACCAGCAACTTTACTTTTAGCGATCGCTTCTTTATTTTGCACCTGGGCGATCGCGATTCCTTTTGGAATTCTCGCAGCTGTGAAACAAAATCAAGCCACAGACCGCATTTTACAAGTGATTAGCTACACAGGACAGGGATTTCCCAGTTTCATCACTGCCTTATTTCTGCTCATATTTGCTCAAATCACCTCACCTTTATTTCCAGTCGGTGGGATGACAAGCATCAATCATGCTGATTTCTCTTGGTTTGGTAAAATCATTGATGTTGGCTGGCACATGATTTTACCCACGATTGCCTTAAGTATCACTAGCTTTGCTGGTTTGCAAAGAATTACTCGCGGTGAATTATTGGATGTTCTGCGTCAAGATTATATCCAAACGGCTCGTGCTAAGGGACTACCAGAAAATAAAGTGATTTACGTTCATGCTCTCCGCAATGCGATCAATCCCCTAATTACTATCTTAGGATTTGAATTAGCGGGTTTATTTGGTGGTGCATTCATTGCTGAACAATTCTTTAACTGGCCTGGTTTAGGGAGATTGACTTTGCAGGCGGTAATAGCAAAAGACCAGTATTTAGTCATGGCTAGCCTTGTAATGAGTGCCGTATTGCTGAATATAGGCAATTTAATAGCAGACTTGCTGTTGAAGGTAGCAGACCCCCGGATTCGTTTGGATTCTTAATTGAGTATGTTTTCTGAAATTTATTATATAGTTCGTTCATCATCTGACGGTCGTTATCTCCTAGCCCATCCCAATCCTGAAACTGCCGGTTATTTATTGCTGTTTCGGGAAAACTTTGATGCTTTAAGTTATCTCAATACCCATGCAGGTGAATTAGCCAACCGCTTCGCTGTAGAATCTATTCCCGGTACACAACTGGGAAATTTGCTCAAACGTTGGGGTTTTAGCGGTGTAGGAGTTGTCACAGATCCTTTATTACCCAAAGTTGAGTTTATGCAGCATAGTTAAAAGATACGAAATTGAGGCATCGTCATATTTGTAGCTTAAAATAGATTCATATTAGTTTTCATGTTGGTGTAGCCTTTTGTAGAGAGGAATTGATTATGAAAGCAGAGTCAAAAGCTACACTCTATGAAACCGATTATCAACAATGGATAGACACAACTTTACAGCATTTACGCAACCAAGAATTTAATCAATTAGACTTAGTGCATCTCATTGAAGAAATCGAAGCGATGAGTAAAAGTGATAAACGAGAATTACAAAATCGGTTAATCATTTTACTAATGCACTTACTCAAATGGAAATATCAATCTCAAAATCAATCTAATAGTTGGTTATCGACTATAGATGAACAACGCCGTCAACTGTTATTCATCTTTGAAGATAGTCCTAGTTTAGAAAAAATTTATTTAGCTACAGTATTTGAAAAATGTTATCAAATGGCTAGAAAATCAGCCAGTAAAGAAACTAAATTATCTGTGAGTACGTTTCCTGAAAGTTGCCCTTTTTCCCACAGTGAAATTTTCGATATTGATTTTTATCCCTAATTGTGATGAATTGACGAAATAGGCGCAAAGCTGGATGTTTGCAACTTTAGGAGAAGTTACCTAAAAAAGGGCAGAAACAAGATTCTTGCTCCCTCTCCTTACTTTCGCATAGCGTCTCCCTTTGGGAGAAGGAGAGGGTTGAGGTGAGGTTTTCTTTAAACCACAACTTTTTCCAAAATCAGCTTAGAACGCTTCACCTGCTCAGGAATAGTCACAGGATAATCTCCAGTAAAGCAAGCCGAACAGAAACTATTAGTATCTTCCTGCGTTTCTTCTAGCATACCCTCCCAACTGAGATAAGCAAGGCTATCTACGCCCAACTGCTCGGCAATTTCTGCCACTGACTTGGTAGCAGCAATCAGCTGATCTTGGGTATCGGTATCAATACCATAAAAACAGGGATGTGTGACTGGGGGAGAAGAAATCCGCATATGTACTTCTGTCGCACCTGCTTCACGCAAGGCTTTAACGAGTTTCCGGCTCGTTGTCCCCCGGACAATAGAATCATCCACAATAATCACGCGTTTACCCAGCAGCACATCTTTGAGGGGGTTGAGTTTCATCCGAATCCCAGTTTCGCGCATGGATTGTGTAGGCTGAATAAAAGTTCGCCCCACATAGCGGTTTTTAATCAATCCTTCCATGTAAGGGACACCAGAGGCTTGGGAAAATCCAATAGCCGCCGGGATTCCTGAATCAGGAACACCAAAGACAATATCAGCATCTACGGCCGATTCTGCCGCTATGCGTCGCCCTAACCTCATGCGATAGGTGTACAAACTTTCGTTGTGCATGATGCTATCAGGACGAGCAAAATAAATCATTTCAAAGATACATAACTTGCGCTCAGGTTTTTGACTCCAATGGTAGGAAGCTAAACCTGCTTCAGTGATCCAAACTAACTCGCCTGGTTCCACATCTCGTAAATATTCGGCTCCAATGATATCTAAACCACAAGTTTCCGAAGCCAAGACGTAACGAATTGGATAACCAGGTAAAGTCCCAATGACTAAGGGGCGGATACCATTAGTATCGCGGACACCCATCACACCCACAGGAGTCCCCAGGACTAAACTAAAAGCGCCTTCACAACGGTGAAACGCTTGAATAGATCCTTCTAGCCAATCTGCACCAGCGTTGACAGCTTCGGCGATCGCAAAACCGATCATTTCGGAGTCTGTGGTTGTGACTAAACTAACTTTGGTCTCGACTAACTCTTCGCGTAATTGTACAGTATTGACTAAATTACCATTATGTGCTAGCGCTAATGAGCCTAGCCGGGTTTCGATTACAGCAGGCTGGGCATTATCTTTGCGACTGGAACCAGTAGTGGAATAACGAGTGTGGCCAACAGCGAGATTTCCGGGCAAATGCTCCAAAACCGATTCATTAAAGACTTGAGACACCAAACCCATGTCTTTATGCAGGTGTACTTTTGCATCCTCAAACGTCGCAATTCCAGCTGATTCTTGACCCCGATGTTGGAGGGCATACAATCCAAAGTAGGTCATTTTAGCAACATCTGCTTCTGGTGCGTAGATGCCAAAAACACCACAAGCTTCTTCTGGCTTGTCTGGTCGATGTTCATGACTATTAATTGGGTCGGTCTCCTGATTGGGGTATACATCCGATAGCTTGGGTTGGGTAGCCATAGTGACGGAATGGATGGGAATCATTTATTGCTCCTGGTTTGGGTGTCAAGTCAGAATAAACCGTAGTTTTTACCCCATCAATAAATTGAGTGAGTGCTTATACATTCCGGTCTTAAATTAATTACGAATTACGAATTAGTAATTATTTGGTCACTGGGATTATGTCGCTGGATAGTTGCTAAAATCTTAACGAATCGTTAACCATCTATTAAAACATTACCGTAATTATGCTCACAGACGTTAATTATCCTGGGATGGGGGATAGAAAAAATTAATTGGAAGTATTAGTTGGGTTAGCAAGACGGTTAGAGAACTGCTTGCAGCAGCGCTTCGCTAACGCGTGGAAATAGCGATCGCTCATTTGTTCCATACTAACTTTGATTAAGGTTTGGTTATCAGAAGTTAAAATTGTCAATCCTGCGTCAGAACTGCCAGAATTACCGACTGTACCCAGCTTTTGCCAACTTTGTCCCAGATGCTCCTGTAAGTAGGATTCCCAATTTTTCTGTTCTGATGATGTAACAGAAACTAAAATTCTCGCCCCACCTTCGCCAAACAGCACTTCATCCAGACGTTTTAACTGATTTTCCGGAATTTCTATCTGAATTTCCGCCCCTAACTGACCAGAAAGGCAAGATTCAGCCAAAGCAACAACCACTCCACCCTCAGCAGAATCATGGGCGGAACGTATCCAACCCGCACGAATACCTTCACGGCAAACTTGCTGTACCCGACGTTCCAAATCAAAATCTACCCGTGGCGGCTTACCAGCTACAGTTTTATGGATAGTGGCTAAATACTCAGATGCACCCAAACTAATGGGGGATGTCAGAGGCAATCCCAAAAGATAAATTAAATCACCAGCGGCTTGCCAACCTTGACCACAAATTTTTGTTAAGTCGGGAATCAATCCCACCATCCCCACCACAGGAGTCGGATAAATGGGTTGGGGATTACCTTGGGAATCAAAAGTTTCATTGTACAGAGAGACATTCCCCCCTGTAACTGGTGTAGCTAATTCCAGACAACCTTCAGACAAACCCCGACAAGCCTCAGCCAATTGCCAATAACCAATGGGTTTTTCTGGACTGCCAAAATTGAGATTATCCGTCACCGCCAGAGGTTCAGCCCCCACACAGCTGAGATTGCGAGCCGCTTCTGCTACCACTGCCTTAGCACCCTCGTAAGGGTCAAGATAAACATAACGAGGATTACAGTCTACAGTCGCCGCCACCCCTGATGTAAAACTTTCAGTCTCTGATTTTTCATTGTTCGTTTTTTCTAAGGGACGTAAGCGCACCACAGCTGCATCTGCACCACCAGGTAAAATTACAGTATTATTCTGCACTTGATGGTCATATTGGCGATAGACCCAACTTTTAGATGCGATTGTCGGCGTATCGAGCAAAGTTAACAGAATATCATCCCAAGATTGCAGTTTTCCTGCAATTTCAATCCCAGCCGTTGTGCAACTCGGCAAAGAATCAGGCGACCATTTCCAAGCTTCACGGGCATATTCTGGTGGTTTTGCCAATAATACCCGTTCATAAAGTGGGGTATTTTCCGCCAAAGCCTCAGCCGGAATTTCTGCGGCTATTTCACCCCGGAATAAAATCCGCACAATGGGGTCAGCAATCACTGTACCCGCAACTACAGCATGAAGTCCCCAACGTTCAAAAATATCAATTAGCTCTTGTTCCCGCCCCTTATGGGCAACAAATAGCATTCTTTCTTGAGATTCGGACAGCAGGTATTCATAGGGAACCATTCCCAATTCCCGCACCGGAATTTTATCTAAATCGAATTCAATCCCCACACCACCTTTAGCCGCCATCTCTGATGTTGAACAGGTAATACCAGCAGCACCCATATCTTGGGCGGCGACAACTGCACCAGTTTTAAAGGCTTCTAAACAAGCTTCAATTAAAGACTTTTCGATAAAGGGGTCGCCCACTTGTACTGCGGGACGGTTATCTAGTGACTGTTCGCTTAATTCTGCACTAGCAAAACTTGCCCCCCCCATACCATCGCGTCCGGTAGTAGAACCAACATATAACACCGGATTACCGAAACCAGAAGCCCCCGATTTGACAATTTCTGGAGTTTCCATCAATCCCAGCGCCATTACGTTGACTAAGGGATTACCGGAGTAAGCTTTGTCAAAGTAGACTTCACCGCCGACCGTGGGAACCCCAACGCAGTTATGTGTAACTATTCCGGATGAAGTCACGAAAAGATGGGTGTTATCTACTTCCACATCGTAAACATCACACTCATCAACGGTTTGACATTCGATACTTTTAATTTTGACAACAGCGACATCTGCCGCCGACTGAGTAAAACGAGGAAATGAGTATTTACTGCCATTGTAACGATTCAGGGCAACTGCCAATTCTGCATTTCGCTGTTGACTAAAAACAGTGGCTAATTCTTTTAAACCCGCAAAATTACTCACTTCCAATTGCCATAATGGTTTGCGGATGTGCTTGCGTCCAGCTATTTCTCCTTCACCTGCTGGTTTTTGATAAATATAGGGCATGACTCCTTGACTTTGGAGCAGGAGGACTGTTTGCTCAAAAAGTCTGCGACTTGTGGTGGCAAAACTAATTTTGGCATGATTACCATTAGTTTTGGTGGTCATGGAACCATCTCCACGTAATAAACCTTTGAGGGCTTCATGCTGCAACTCTTGTGACCACTGGAAGACAAAGCTGGGGAATGCTTTATTACTTGCTTCAGTGCCACATTGCCAAACATTTTTCAAGAAATGCCCTAATAGCCACGAAGTCGCGTAGACAGCAATAGTTGAAGCTCGTTTTTCTACACAGGGGCGCAAACCTAAGTGCTTGAGTCCAGCAATTACATCCTCAACATACTCTGTTTCATGATGTGCGAAGGTGAAAATAATTTTGTAGGTATTCCCGTTTTGGGAAACACAACCTTCTGAGAGAAAATAACCTATTAAGCGAGCAAATAATTCATTTGGCTGAATCACAGCATTCATGTAATTGGCTTTACCGCGCCGGAATAAGTGAATCTCGCTACGAGAGACATTCAATAGCAGTTCTAAGGCGAAAAAGTGAGCCAGAGGAAACCTACCAGTAGATAGGTATTGGTGACGGTTGTTAGCAGAAGGTTCGAGTAACCTCAAAGCAGTACGCACCACATCTGTTACTTGCCAATTTTTCGGTAGTTGCACGTAGACATCTTTCCCACTAGCATCTTCTGGATTTAAACCAGCCAGTAAATCTAGTGTTTCGTCTTTTCCGGCTCCTAATTCGGGTAATGCCGTTAATATGGGGATTTCATAACCTACTTGTAAAGATTGTGCGACAGCAATATCCCATTGACCGTTAGAGCGAATTAACATGGGATGGTCTGGCGTTACTATCAAAGTACGCCCCAAGGCTGTTCGGATAGTAATTAGGTTTTGGCTACGTCGTTTAAAGATGCGGCGTACACGCTGCCAACATACAGTCTGGCTATTGGGATCTAAAGATAGGGTTTGAACTGCATTGACATCATCTAGTTCTAAAGTAGTGACATTGGCAGGTAAGCGTGATTCCACAAAGTTACCAATGGTGTCAAAATGCACACCCTGCTCATTTTTCCAAATAATCGTTTCATCACTAACTAGACAGTTACCATAGTGACTGATACCAGCCACCACACCTGTAAACAATCTTTGGGTTTTGGGGTCGTCTAAATCACCGAAACGTAAAGAATTTAATAAAGCAATGGGACGCGCCCCCATTGTAAATATATCTCTGAGAATCCCGCCCACACCTGTAGCTGCGCCTTGGAAAGGTTCAACGGCTGAGGGGTGGTTATGAGATTCAATTTTAAATGCTAATTGTCGTCCGTTGCCTAAGTCCACAACCCCAGCATTTTCACCAGGGCCAACGAGGATGCGGGGGCCTGTGGTGGGGAACTGTTTGAGTAACGGGCGGGAATTTTTGTAGCAGCAATGTTCAGACCACATGACTCCAAACATTCCCAGTTCAGCTTTGTTGGGATGTCGCCCTAAGCGTTTGACAATTTCTGCATATTCTTCTGGTTTTAATCCTTCGGCGGCGATTTCTTGCGGGGAAAAGGGAGTAGAAGATGTGGCGGTCATGGGAATAATGCACCAAGAGTACAGAGAATTATTGTATCGATTTAGTTACACTATATGTGCAGTTTTCGCTATGCAATTCATATTTTTTTGGATATTTTCTGCTGAGTTACTGGAGTTATCATCTGCTGGTTAAGATATTTTTGTGTTGTGAATTAGTAAGTCTGATTATCGAACCGCCAAGTCGCCCGCGCGCAGCGATGCCCGCAAGGGCTGTAGTGCGCCAAGTTAGGAAGGAAAGATTTTTACAGATGTTTTAGGACTGTTATTTAAAATTTCCCCACACCTGGTTCATAACCTGACAGAGATTTTGCCAAAGCCATTACCAAATGTGGGGAGGTTATGATCAAATGATGAATCTTATGGATCTAATTAACTTGAGTCGATTGGAATTACAATCCTAGAAGTAACACCAATTTGATTAGGACATCGCTTGGATGATGTAATCAAAGTAAGGTGCTGCTTGGGCTGCATCTTCCGCACTTAGTAAGTCAATAGAGGCTGTTTTCAAGGCATTGATAGCTTCTACCATGCCTGGAACAGGAACACCTAAAGAATTGTACATTTCTCGCACACCAATTAAACCAATTTTTTCGATTGGATCTTTGTCGCCAGCAAGTACGCCATAGGTAATTAGGCGCAAGTACCAGCCAAAGTCACGGATACACAGGGAACGTTGACGTTCGCCGTAAGCATTACCGCCGGGGGCGATAAAGTCGGGGCGCTTTTGCCAAAGCTTTTTGGTGGCTTCTTGAACAATCTTTTTTTCGTTCTCAGCTAAGGTCGCAGCAATGCGTGTCCGTTGTACACCGGTTTGCAAATAATCTTTGATGTTTTTGAGTTCGCCACTGCTGGGATAACGCAGTTGGTCGTCGGCTTGAAGAATAACTTGGCTAATGACAGTCATAACTTTACGCAATCACGCGAAATATTATCTGCTAGTTTACCGAGTCTGAGGTACACAAAGAAAGGAAAATTAGGAGAACGGGAAAGAAGCAAGGAGCAGGGAGCGGGGAGCAGGGGGAGAAGATGTTGATTTCCCAATGACTAATGACCAATGACCAATGACCAATGACTAATAACTAATGACTAAACAACAGGGTGAGTTAATTGAAATTGCGATCGCCGACCTGAGTAATACAGGTGAAGGTGTGGGACGCTTTGAGGAACAGGTGGTTTTTGTTCCCGATACTGTTCCAGGCGATCGCGCTATAGTTCGCTTAGTACACGTTAAACCTAAATACGCTCACGGCAAACTGCATGAGCTATTAGAAGCATCTCCTCATCGAGTGCGACCGAGTTGCATTGTGGCTGATAAGTGTGGTGGTTGTCAGTGGCAACATATTGATTATGAATATCAGCTTGTAGCGAAGCATAATCAAGTTATCCAAGCTCTACAACGCATTGGCGGTTTTGTCAATCCCCCAGTAGATCCCGTGCTGACTACATCTGCACCTTTGGGCTATCGCAATAAAGCTACTTATCCTCTGGGAATTTCCGCCACAGGTCAGGTACAGGCTGGTTACTACCAAAAAGGTAGCCATCAATTAGTGAATTTGAATCAATGTCCTGTCCAAGATTCACGCTTAAATCCTTTACTGGCTGAAGTTAAGCAAGATATCCAACAGCGCGGTTGGCGAATTTACGATGAACGCAAACACCAAGGACAAATCCGTCATCTGGGTTTACGCATTGGACGGCGGACTGGGGAAATGTTATTGACTTTGGTAGTCAAGGATTGGAATTTACCAGGAATTGAACAGCAAGCCCAGGAATGGTTAAAGCGCTATCCTCAATTGATGGGTGTGTCGTTAAATCGGAATAGCGATCGCACAAATGCCATTTTTGGTTCTCAAACTCGTTGTATTGCTGGCGTTCCCTACCTGCGAGAAAAATTTGCTGACTTAGAATTTCAAGTCCTTCCAGATACCTTTTTTCAGGTTTATACAGAAGTAGCAGAAGCACTATTATGGGTAATTCAATCAGAACTCAATCTTCAAGGACAGGAGTTGCTAATTGATGCTTATTGTGGTATTGGAACTTTAACTTTACCTTTAGCCAAACAAGTCCGCCAAGCCATAGGAATAGAATTACAAGCTGAAGCTGTCCAACAGGCTATTTTGAATGCCCAATATAATAAAATCAATAATGTCTCATTTCAAGTAGGAGCAGTAGAGAATTTACTGCCAGAAATGGGCATAATACCAGAGGTGGTCTTACTAGACCCACCAAGGAAAGGATGCGATCGCGCTGTGATCGATTCTTTATTGCTATCGAAACCTTCACGCATCGTTTACGTCAGTTGTAAAGTAAGCACTCTGGCACGCGACTTGAAATTGTTGTGCCAAGATGGGCAATATACCATTACACGGGTGCAACCTGCTGATTTCTTTCCTCAAACAGCCCATGTGGAAGCCGTGGCTTTTCTGGTGCGATCGCATTTGCACAAGAATGCTGAGTCTTTAACAGAAACTCAAAATTCAAATTCCTAGTCGAGTGCATACTAAGAATGCTAAAATTGAATTAAGCTCAAAATAAAAACGATTTTGTCACCAAGATTAAAGTTGCATCAGATTTAAACAACATGAATCAGATTGTCTAACGCAAAAATCGGCAATCCCCAGACTAGGCTCTGACTCTTGCCAAAAAATTACAGCGCTTTTAGTTGCTAATTAACCTGCATTAGCAGTTGTTTTATGTATCAGCAATCTCACCTTATAAATAGAGTTAATGCTCCCTAGCATTTTCAAAATTTAGTATCTAAAGACGCAAGTTTGAAGGCAGCACGACCACCTCAATTTTTATCAGGGTGCCTGTATTAGCAAACTGATGTCTAGCTAACTGAAAGCTACGGGGTTTCTCTAGTGATTACCATTTCCCTTCGTCCAGTTGGACGTAATTGGGGTACGATTAGTTTCGCCTCAACTCTTTATCTATGCCCAATTTTAGATTTACTGTTGGCGGAAATTCCCGCCAAACTGCAAGCAGAACTAAGGCTAGGACTCCAAGAAGCCTTAGTAAATGCTGCCAAACACGGTAATAATCTTGATCCTAGTAAAACAGTTGTAGTCCGGTTTTCCTTAATAGATAATCAGTATTGGTGGGTAATATCAGACCAAGGACAAGGCTTTATTCCTGTATCTACTAATGAAGAAGAACCAATCGATTATTTACCACCCGATGAATCAGAAAATGGTCGTGGTTTATGCCTTCTGCACCAAATTTTTGACCAAGTAGAGTGGAATCGCAAAGGTACAGAATTGAGGCTTTGTAAAGAGATGGAAAATCGCCCCCGTTTGTCTTTGAGACGCTAGGGAATGGGGAATGGGGAATGGGGAATGGGGAATGGAATCGAGAAGTTTCTTCCCCCTACTCCCTACTCCCTACTCCCTACTCCCTTATTCCCGTGACTCTCACAGGGAGGTGCGGAAATTGACTTATCTATCCAACCAACGGCTTGTTCTAATCTAACTACTGCTTCCTGGGGCTGATTTTGGACGAGATACAAAACAGCTGCGGCGGCTTGTTCACTTGCACGAGCATTGCGGTTAGACTTGAGGCGATGCCAATCGTTAGGTGAGATACTTAGCCTTTCCATCAGGGCTTGGGCTAATTCTAGAGTGCTAACTTCATTCAGTTGACTGGTTTTAGGCAGCTGGGTAGGTTGAGACATAATTATTAAGTGTTGACCTGAAGTTAAAATTTTGAGTATTAACTAGCATTTAATCATAGTTTACTACCTGAAAATGAAGCCGCCTAAACAATCACAGCCGTCAGGGGAAAATCAGGAACCGGATTTTGAGCAAGAACTAGAGGATGTTGAGCGATCGCTTGTCGCCTTAAAGGAACGTTACAATCAAGTTCAGAGCGATCGCCAAAAAAAGGCAGAATGGCAACAGCATCGCCACGAATTACAACAAAATAAACACCAGACACCAGAAACCAAAGCAGAATTACAACAGATTAAACAAAATTTAGAAGCCCTAGAAATTAACCTAGAAAGCCAGTTATTTTCTTGGCGCAGTCTGAAAAAACCTTTTTGGCAAGCTGTCCGCTTTGGTGGTATGGGCGTTATCATAGGCTGGATATTAAAATCCTGTGCGGGGTAATCCCAATCTTGGCAGGATTAAGTTAAATGTTAATATTATTTAATATCTGTCTTATCTTACTTGACAAAATACCATTTATATAATATGTTAAATCGACGAATTGCCGAAGTCTTGCGGAGTGGTGAACCTGATGATTCTCTCGTTATTCAAGGCTGGGTAAGAACGAAACGCGAGTTAAAAGGTTTTGCTTTTATAGAAGTCAATGACGGCTCATCACTAGCTAATTTGCAAGCTGTGATCAATCAGGATTTGCCAGACTACGAAGAAATCATTAAAAAGTTGAATACAGGTGCGGCTGTAGAAGTCAGTGGGGTATTGGTAGCTTCTCAAGGTAAGGGACAGCGCATTGAGTTACAAGCCCAAGCCGTGAAAGTCTACGGAGAGGCTGATCCCGAAACTTATCCTCTGCAAAAGAAACGCCACTCCTTTGAATTTTTACGCACAATTGGACATTTGCGATCGCGCACTAATTCCTTTGGTGCAGTTTTCCGCGTCAGAAACGCCTGTTCTGCGGCCATTCACGAATTTTTCCAACAAAGAGGCTTTCTATGGGTACATACACCTGTAATTACAGCTAACGACTGCGAAGGCGCAGGAGAACTATTCAGCGTCACCAGCTTGGATTTAAAAAATATTCCCCGCACAAAAAGCGAAGCCGTAGATTACACCCAAGACTTTTTTGGTAAACCCACATATTTAACAGTTAGCGGTCAGTTAGAAGCGGAAGTCATGGCCATGGCTTTTTCTAACGTTTACACCTTCGCCCCCACCTTCCGTGCAGAAAATTCTAACACCTCCCGTCACCTCGCCGAATTTTGGATGGTCGAGCCAGAAATGGCATTTTGTGACCTCGATGGGAATATGGATTTAGCCGAAGCATTTCTGAAACACGTTTTTAAATATGTCTTAGAAAAATGCCCAGAAGACATGGAATTTTTCAACCAACGCATTGATAAAACAGTCTTAGAAACAGCCGACAATATTATTAATAATCAATTTGAGCGCTTAACTTATACAGAAGCCGTCAAATTATTAGAAAAAGCCGATGTTAAATTTGAATATCCAGTTAATTGGGGCTTAGATTTACAATCAGAACATGAACGCTATCTAGCCGAACAACTGTTTAAAAAACCTGTAATTGTCACAGATTATCCCGCCCAAATCAAAGCCTTTTATATGCGTGTGAACGATGATGAAAAAACCGTCCGCGCAATGGATATTCTTGCACCTAAAATTGGCGAAATTATTGGCGGTTCCCAAAGAGAAGAACGCCTAGAAGTTTTAGAACGCCGCATTTTAGCCCAAGGAATGCAACCAGAAGACTTATGGTGGTATATGGATTTACGCCGTTATGGTACTGTTCCCCATGCTGGTTTCGGCTTAGGTTTTGAAAGACTCGTGCAATTTATGACAGGTATGGCAAATATCCGCGATGTCATACCCTTCCCCCGTACACCCCAAAGCGCCGAGTTTTAATCATAATTAATGCTGGGTTACGGCATAAATATAATATTGCTGACACTGAAAATTGCTCATATTCACGTGCCTAACCCACCATTAACCCAAAGAAGATAGAATGGTGGTAATTATCTTCCGATAAGGTCGAGAATATGAGTAAAACATTAACAATTCAATTGTCAGATGAGTTAGAACATCAATTAAAAGCTGAAGCTGAAAAACTCAACTTATCTTTAGAAGAATTAGTTTTACAATCTCTTGGTAAAACACTGAAGTTGCAAGATTCTGATGAAGAAGACCCTATTTTACCTTTATTGGGGACATTGAGATTTGAAAATTCTGATATTGGAGAGAATCATGATCAATATCTCCAAGAAAGCGCAGAACAGGAGTTAAAAATTGCCGAATAAGGTTTTTATAGATACTTCGGGGTGGGCTAACTTATTCGTTTTTACTGAATATTACCATCAGCAAGCAAAGCAGTGGTTTGAGGAAGCACGAAGACAAAATTTAGAAATGATCACGACCAATTATATTGTAATTGAACTGGTGGCATTGTTAAATAGTCCCTTGCGTGTACCGCGTTCACAGTTATTTAAATATGTCGATGCTGTGAGAAATGCTCCTTATATAAGCTTAATTCATGTTGATGCAGCAATAGACACAGCAGCTTGGAAGCTGGTGAAAACAAGAGAAGATAAAACTTGGTCTTTGGTAGATAGTACCTCTTTTATAGTTATGCAACAGTTTGGTATTCAACAGGCATTAACTACAGACCATCATTTTGAGCAAGCTGGCTTTATTCGTTTGTTGAAATCCTAATAACTAAATAGCCTATCTCTTCGGATTTGACTGCATAGCCATTTATAACGCTAAAAAGTTAAGTATTTCCGATAAAACTGGATCTTTTCTGGTCAGGGATGGGATTATCCATGTATAGATATGTGTATATCGCCAAATACTGAGTTTTTCATGAATTTTTCGTTGTATAAGGCTTGATCAACCCCTACAAGCTATATTTCCTTTCCAGTTACCCAAATGGGAGATTTGCGTGGGGTGATGTAGTGATAATTTTAGGTGATATCCGGGTTGGAACATCGCAGTTGAGGACTGTAAGATGAATTATGAATTATGAAGTTTGAATTAAAAAATCCAAATTTAGCTTCACAATTCATAATCTATTAGCTTTCAACCTGAAGTCAAAATGCCTTAACCAGCTTGAGTTTTGAGCTACTGTGTTCTAACTCAAAACTCAGAACTTCAGCAAATCGGCAGACGGTTTAAGCCATTTGATTTTCAATCGCCCAACGCGCTAGTTCAGTGCGGTTGTGGAGATTGGTTTTGCCCAACATATTGGACACATGGCTTTCAACTGTACGCTGACTAACGTTTAATTCTTCAGCAATTTCCCGATTGGCTAAACCCCTAGCCACAAACTGTACTACTTTCAGTTCGGTTGGGGTTAACTGGACATCAAAGGGAACCTGAATCCGGGAACCGTTTTCTCCTCCTTTAGCTTGGTGTTCTTTCCAACGAGTAGTTTGCTTGAGTGAAGATTCTACTTGTGCTACGAGTTCTTCTGGTTCAAAGGGCTTGACCATATATACGTCAGCCCCTTTATTCAGACCTTTAACTCGGTCTGCACTTTGTCCTTTTGCTGATAGGAAAAGTACGGGAATCCAGCCGGTGCGTTCATTTTGTCGGACTTGTTCTACAAAAGTGTATCCGTCCATTTCCGGCATCATTACGTCACAGATGATCATATCTGGAATATCTTGTTCAAGAATTTCCAGAGCTTCTCGTCCGTTTTCGGCAGTGTTGACTTCATAGCCTCTGAATTCCAGGTAATCCTTCACCAGCAAGATGAGGTTCGGGTCATCATCAATCAGTAGCAGTCTTTTATGATCTTTCATGCTGGGCTCTTTCATAGCAGTGGCACTTGTCGCGCTTCGGTCCATCAAGGTCTTGAATGGTTATCCTTTATGGTGGATCATTGAGATGTTGTACTTGTCCCTACTTAACTTGCCTTTGCTCGCTGGAAGTCTCAAAAGTGGTGATCACTTTCTATGAGACTTCCAGCTCATGGGCAAACTTCCGGTAAGGATACGTAGAGCAGTAGTATTTATAATGCGCTATTATATATCGCTTTGAAAGTCGCGGGTGAAAAAACACTGATTAAATAATCATCCTTCCGATTCACGAGGTACGTATTGGCTCAAGATGACCCTAACTTTAAAACAACCCGCGCTTTCAGATGCTTACTGCTTTACTATATCCTGCGGATGGTAAGCCTTTATCAAATTTTCACAAGCAAGTAAGAGAATTTGCGGCAAAAGATGGGTTAAAAATGCATATTCTTCCACCACCATCATGCCTATCAAGTGTTCTGGGATGATTTGCTCAATAACTTCTGGTTTTGCTTGGCAATACCAGGCACCATCTGGGTAGACCACCATTATCGGTGTAGAACCACAAACTCGCAAGCAATTGGCTTTAGTCCTAACGATGCAAAGGGGAAACTGTCTTGGGGCTAATCAAGATTTAACTCTGGAATTTGCCGTTTTTTTTAGTATTCCCAATATCCCAGACTAACTTGTTTTGCACAGAAGTTAGCAACTGTCTCGTCAGCAAAGATAAAAATGTGTCGCTGCATTTCTGCTAGTCCTAAAGTTTCTACACAATTACTTAAGGCTTGTTCGTCCAGAGACTGAGTGGTTTTGGGGATTTGACGGCGGCACTGGATCACTGTAATGTTACTCATCGAGCGGCACCCTGATTACAGTTCTATAACAATTTCCCGGCTTTGCAAATAAATTTAGCGATATAAAAATATTCGTAACTTACCGAGCAAAACCCGACAGATAAAAATATTTGAGTATTAATACTTAAGTAATTGGGCGATCGCCTAGTGCGGTAACCCGTACTCAAGTCCTCGTTGCCATTGTCTGCTGATTTTGGGTAGATTAGCACTCAGGAGTTGAGAGTGCTAACTCTAAGAGAAAAGAAAATAAATATTTATGGCAGCTGTAACTTTAAGCGTTTCCACAGTTAAACCCCTAGGCGATCGCGTTTTCGTAAAAGTGAGCGCCCCCGAAGAAAAGACCGCAGGTGGACTGTTTTTACCCGATAATGCTCAGGAAAAACCCCAAGTAGGCGAAGTAGTCGCTCTTGGCCCTGGCAAGCGTAACGATGACGGTAGCCGTCAAGAATTAGACATCAAAACCGGCGATAAAGTGCTGTACTCCAAGTACGCTGGCACTGACATCAAGCTCGGCACAGAAGAATACGTACTGCTTTCTGAAAAAGACATCTTAGCAGTCGTCATGTAATGGGGAATAGGGAGTAGGGAGTAGGGAGTGGGGAAGAAAAACGCCCAACGCCCAACACCCAACACCCAAAGCCTAATTCCAAATCAAATTGACTTACTCCCTGAATTGAGACATATATGGCAAAACGCATTATATACAACGAAAACGCCCGTCGCGCCCTGGAAAGAGGCATTGACATCTTGGCTGAAGCCGTAGCTGTTACCCTTGGCCCTAAAGGTCGTAACGTAGTCCTAGAAAAGAAATTTGGCGCACCCCAAATCGTGAATGATGGTGTCACCATCGCCAAAGAAATCGAATTAGAAGACCATATTGAAAACACTGGCGTAGCTTTGATTCGTCAAGCTGCTTCCAAGACCAACGACGCTGCTGGCGATGGCACCACAACTGCCACCGTTTTAGCTCATGCGATGGTCAAAGAAGGCTTACGCAACGTTGCTGCTGGTGCTAACGCAATTTCCCTGAAGCGCGGTATTGATAAAGCCTCCGCCTTCTTGGTAGAGAAAATTGCTGAACACGCTCGTCCAGTAGAAGATTCTAAATCCATTGCCCAAGTTGCGGCGATTTCAGCTGGTAACGACGAAGAAGTCGGTCAGATGATTGCCCAAGCAATGGACAAGGTAGGCAAGGAAGGTGTAATTTCCCTAGAAGAAGGGAAATCTATGACCACCGAGCTAGAAATAACCGAAGGTATGCGCTTTGAGAAAGGCTATATCTCTCCTTATTTCGCTACCGACGCTGAACGCATGGAAACGGTTTTTGATGAACCTTACCTGCTGATCACCGATAAGAAGATTGCTTTAGTACAAGACCTCGTACCAGTTTTAGAGCAAGTAGCTCGCGCTGGTCGTCCTTTGGTGATTATCGCCGAAGATATTGAAAAAGAAGCTTTAGCGACTTTGGTAGTTAACCGCTTGCGTGGTGTACTCAATGTTGCTGCTGTCAAAGCTCCTGGTTTTGGCGATCGCCGTAAAGCGATGCTAGAAGATATCGCTGTTCTGACTGGTGGTCAATTGGTCACCGAAGATGCAGGTCTGAAGCTAGAAAATACCAAGCTGGAAAGCCTCGGTAAAGCTCGCCGGATCACCATTACCAAGGACACAACCACAATTGTTGCCGAAGGTAACGAAGCCCCTGTGAAGGCTCGTTGCGAACAAATCCGTCGTCAGATGGATGAAACCGAATCTTCTTACGACAAAGAGAAGCTGCAAGAACGTCTGGCTAAACTCTCTGGTGGTGTAGCTGTGGTGAAAGTGGGTGCAGCCACTGAAACCGAAATGAAAGATAAGAAGCTGCGCCTAGAAGATGCTATCAATGCCACCAAGGCTGCTGTGGAAGAAGGTATTGTTCCCGGCGGTGGTACAACTCTCGCTCATCTTGCTCCTGAGTTAGAAACTTGGGCAAAAGCTAATCTCAAAGATGAAGAGTTGATTGGTGCTTTGATTGTCGTTCGTGCTTTACCTGCGCCTCTGAAGCGGATTGCTGAAAACGCTGGTCAGAATGGTGCTGTAATTGCTGAACGTGTGAAAGAGAAAGATTTCAACATCGGCTACAATGCTGCAACCAACGAATTCGTTGATTTGTTAGCTGCTGGTATTGTTGACCCTGCTAAAGTAACTCGTTCTGCGCTGCAAAACGCTGCTTCTATCGCTGGTATGGTGTTGACAACCGAATGTATCATCGTTGACAAGCCTGAGCCTAAAGATGCTGCTCCTGCTGGTGGTGGTGGTATGGGTGGCGGTGACTTCGATTACTAATACTCTATAGTCACATAAATTGAAAAATAGCTGCTTCCTGATGGAGGTGGCTGTTTTTTTGTGAAAATCGAACCACAGAGGCGCAGAGGGCGCAGAGAGAAGAATTAATAAGGTTTAACTCAGCAAATTAGAAAATGCTGTAAATTATATAGTATCATCAGTATTTTTTTCTTAAATACTCCAAATAAATCCCTGAAATGACAACTCAAGAAAAAATACTCAATCAATTACAAGTGCTAGAAACTCTTTCTAAACAAGGAGCTTATAGTGACAAATTTGTTTTGTCTTTGAGAAATATTATTATTGAAGAAATTAATAGCATTGAACAACAAAGTCAAGAAATAGAAATTGATTTACAAAGTTTTGAACAAGAATATCAATTATCCTCTGAGCAATTCTATCAACAATTTAAAGCTGGTGAATTAGGAGACGGAATAGACTTTGTTGAATGGAGTGCTTTTTATCAAATGTGGTATTCATTGCAAGAGCGATTAAACATTCTTAAATCTCAACTTTAATATGATTTCTCAGCAATATATTACAGAGATTAAAGCAAAATTAAATAATAATAAACTAATTATCAAGATTGAAATTATTAAAGAAAGAGCTATACCAGAACAAGGGTATTTTCGAGCCAGACTAACGTTAAATAACGGAGATTTTTTAGAAGTAGCTGAATTTTTTAAGGTAGAAAACGAACAATGTCTTACTATAACTTATCGCTATCAATGGATGAATCCATCTCAAACTCAATTAAAGAAACGTTGGGATAATGTCGAGCATTTTCCTGATTTACCTAACTTTCCCCATCATGTTCATGTGGGAGATGAGTTTGTTGTTAAACCCAGTGAGTCGAGGAATATTTTACAAATTCTTACTTTGATTGAAGAAAAAATAAAAAACGGATAGCTAAGTTTTGAATATTAATTCATGTAGAGAATAAGCGGAGATATAAAAATGAAGAATGAAATTGATAACTTGTTTAAGGACAAACATATTGTCTTTAATGAGGATGATGTTAAATTGTCCACAACTTCTCTAAACATAGCCTTAAAAGCTTATTTTGATACGTATCATTGTGTTAAACAAAATTTTCATGATATCTGTTCTTATAATGATAATCCTCAACATGATGACTATGAGGAAAGTTTCAGCTTAATTTTTTATTGAAAGCATACATAAATAATAAATATTGTAATTAATTGCAGAGAATTTAACCTTCAAGAAAGTCATCGGGTTTAATTCCAGCTTGCTTCAAAATTGATCGTAATGTGCCTTCTGGCATATCACCAGAATGATTAGGAATGGTAGTATAAAGATTAGTTTCAGGATTAAACCAGATTTCGTGACTTCCTGCGGCTTGACGATAAAAAATAAAACCAAATTTTTTGATAATTTTAATAATTTCTCGATAACTAAACCCAGATAACCTACCCATAAATTTATTAATATCCTACTACTAAAGGATAGTTAAACTGCTCAGTTATAGGTTGCAAATACTCTAATTCTTCATCTTGATTTTGCGCTTCTAATAACTTTCTCGCTACATCACGAGCAATTTCTAAAGTTTCTGCAACAGTCCTTCCTTGAGCAACTAACCCTTGCAAATCATCAGATGTTGCTAAATAAACACCTTCTGGTAATTTTTCAATACGGATGTTTAGTAGTTTTTCCATAGTTTATCAGGTGATAAATTAGTCAATTACCTGAAATAATAACATATAAATTTCCTAATTTCAATTTAGTATTTTATGTTGGGGAGTGAGTAAAGGAGAAAAATTTGAGTTACGACAACGCGTGTAAATATTTAGCTGAACAGTATCCTGCTGATTTTGTGCGTTGGTTGCTGGGGGTAGAAGCACCACAAATTGAAGTATTGAAAACAGAATTAACCCTTGAACCTATTCGTGCTGATTCTGTAACCTTTCTGCAAACAGAAAACCAAATTCTACATATTGAATTTCAGACTTTACCTAAATCTAAAACGCCTCTTAATTTCCGAATGCTTGATTATTCTGTCAGGTTAAAGCGTCAGTATAAATGTCCTGTAACTCAGGTATTAATATTTTTACAGGAAACTGATAATGAAGTAGCTTTTACTGAAGAATATCGAGATGATACCACTATTCACAAATTTGATATTGTGCGTCTTTGGGAGCAAGATTCAAAGATATTTTTAGATAATTCCGCATTATTACCGTTAGCAACTTTAACCAGAACTGATTCACCTCAAACTTTATTATCCCAAGTAGCTCAAAAAATCGCTACAATTTCAGATAGGGAACAACAACAAAATATTGCAGGTTGTGTAGAAGTCCTTGCAGGTTTGCGGTTTGAAAAAGATTTGGTTCATCAATTTTTACGGGAGGATATTATGAAAGAATCTGTAATTTATCAAGATATCGTTCAAAAAGAAGCATTCAAAATGATTAGTCGTCTTTTGAAACGTCGTTTTGGTGATGTCAATGATTCCTTAATGACACAGGTAAGAAATTTATCTGCTGATGATTTAGAAGATTTAGGCGAAGCATTATTTGATTTTTCCGAAGTTGCTGATTTGGTCGCTTGGTTAGAACAGCAGAATTCAAATTAATACCAATTTTGTATGAAGATGCACAGAATTAAAAAAAAACGAACCGCCAAGCACGCCAAGCACGCCAAGAATTTCAGGTAAGTCATTTAGTGCAG
>REBL01000028.1 GCA_007692755.1 Nodularia sp. (in: cyanobacteria)
ATAAACCCATATAAATGAGCAAATTTGGCAAGCAACATTTAATTTTGGGAGAAAATACTTGGCTAAGTTTAACTAGAAATATCGTGCTAGTAATTTTTAGTTATCCTTTTTGGTTAGCCGCTTCCATAATTTCCACAATTGTTCATGCTGCTTTAGAACCTAGTTTAGCTTGGATTGGTAAAACCTTTGTTGAAAAATTACAAACTGATGGCGATGCTCTTGGTTCGTCATTAATGGAGTATGCTTTAGTATTTGGTGGCTTGATTTTCGGTTTAGGTGTGACTAAATTTGGCAACCAAATCATCAACAAAATCTACGAAAGTCGATTAATTATTGGATTACAACGAGCTTATCTAGAACTAAGAGGAAAAGAACGTGGTAGAGAAGATGTATCACGGATTCTCTATGATTGTGAACAAGCCAAAAAAGGATTAGATATTCTCTACAAAGATTCTTGGAAAATAGTTTCACAAACAGTTTCTGTAGTGGTTTGGCAATTAACATTAGCTCCTAATTGGCTACCTGCTTTGTTTTTAACAGTCATTCCACCTTTGTTTTTAGTATTTACCTTTGGTCGCCTGATTCAAGGTGCTAGTAAAGAAATTCTCGGTTTACAAGGTAAAATTGCTAACTCCACTGACAGAAAAAAAAGATTAGAACTTTTCAGCCATCAAGAAGACTTTTTTCGTCATTCTGTCCGCTTAGAATTTTTTAAATCTGGAGCAGAAGTGCTAATGGAATTACTCACATGGATTGGTTTATTATTCCTGGTGATGTTAGCACTGGTTTTTGATGTTGGTATACTTCCTCGTAATATTCAAGCTGGAGATTTAGCATTATTTGCAGTGAATTTAAATTTACTAGCAAAGCCTTTAGGAGAAATTGTCAAAGTTTATAACAAAGGTCGAGAATCCTATCCAGCAGTTGTGAGAGTCCTACAACCATCTGATTTCTCATCGTCAAATGCTCAAATTTAAATCCAAAAAAGTCCCAGGAAAGCATCTAATTACTTTATCTAAAGATATGGTGCAAGTACTACTGCTGCATCCTTTCTGGTTGGCAGCTTCGATTATCTCCACAGTTTTAAGCGTCGCCTTTGAGCCGAGTTTAGCTTGGATAGGCAAAACATTTGTTGATCAATTAAAATCGCGTGAAACTGTTCTGAACGAAACTTTAATGAACGATGTCCTAATTTTTGCTGGCGTATTAATGGGATTGGGAATCCTCAAATTTGGTGACAAGATTCTTAACAAAATTTATGATTTACGCTTAATGATTGGGTTACAGCGTACTTATCTGCAACGTCAACCCGAAGATTTAGGTGGAGAAGATATTTCTCGAATTTTATATGATTGTGACCAAGCTAAACAAGGAATGGATATTCTCTATAAAGATGCTTGGAAAATAGTCACAGGGACAATATCAGTTGTGATTTGGCAATTAACCTTAGCCCCCGAATGGCTACCTGCATTAATATTTGCTGTTTTACCACCGATTTTAATAGTCTTTGTGTTTGGTCGCTTTATTCAAAAAATCAGCCAAGAATTACTTCATTTACAGGGAAAAATTGCTTCATCGACTTCAGATAATCAAAAACTAGAATTATTTGCTCATCAAGAATCCTTCTTTAAACAAACAATCCGATTAGAATTTATCAAAAAAGGTGCAGAAGTAATTATTGATTTACTCACCTGGGTAGGTTTATTACTATTAATTCTTTTGGCTTCCATCTTTGACTTTGGTTTGCTACCCCGCCAAATACAAGCCGGCGACCTCGCTTTATTCGCAGTAAATCTCAACCTCTTATCAAAACCCATCGGACAAATTGGCAAAGTATACAACAAAGGAAGAGAAGCCTATCCCGCCTTATTACGTATACTCCAACCTCAAACCAAACCTTAAACCTCAAAAAAAACTCCGCGTACCTCTGCGCTAACCTCCGCGTCCCTTTGCGTTAAAAAAAACTAATATGCAAGCCAACATGATTCGTAAGGTTGCTGAAAGTGACCCCGACCAATTAATTACCAAAACTCCTGTCTTCGTCTTATTCCAACGCTTATTTACTTATATCTGGCAACATAAACTACCATTAATTGCCGGATTAAGTACCATTGTGGGTCTTTCCTTCCTCCAGGTACTCATCCCCCAAATTACCCGCTATACAATTGATGTATTGATTCCTCAGCAAAAATTTCATCAATTGCCTTGGGTGGGTGTGGCTATTATTGGGATTGCCTTATTATTAGGAACCCTGAATTATGCCCGTAGCTATACAATGGCTTTGGTAGGACAGAAAACAATTTACACTATCCGCCATGTTCTCTATGAACATTTACAAAAGCTGTCTTTAAGCTACTACGAAAATAACCGCACTGGCGCATTAATGGCTAGGGTAACTCAGGATGTGGACTCACTACAAAACCTGATTATTTCAGATGTGGCAGAAATTGTTGCCGATACTTTTGCCTTTTTTGCGGTTGTTAGTTATCTTCTCTACGCAGATTGGCAACTCACCTGTATGGTTTTGGCTACCTTACCTCTGATGGTGTATTTAACTCAGTTGTTTGGTACGCGGATGCGGGGTGCATATCGAGATGTGCAACGACAAGGCGCAGAAATTAATAATCACTTACAAGAAACTCTTTCTAATATTAAAGTAATCAAAGCCTGTGCCAATGAAGGTTACGAAGTTGACCGCTTTTCGGAACGCAATCGTGAAAATATGGCAGCTAATTTGCGGGTGGTGCAATTGTGGTCGGTGTTTTCACCTGTTATCGACTTGATGAATCATCTAGGATTAGCCATTGTTATGGTTTATGGTTCTTGGGAGGTGATAAAACATCGGTTGAGTATTGGGGAATTAGCGGCTTTTGTGGCTTATCTAAATATCATCAATCAACCAGCGAAAAAATTTAGCCGTCTCTTAAATGTGATTCAAAAAGCTGCAACGGCTTGTGAACGTATTTTTGCAACTTTGGATACTGAACCAGAAGTGATGGAAAAACCAGAGGCGATCGCACTTCCTAATATTACAGGAAACTTCTGCTTTGAAAATATCACCTTTGGCTATGATAGCAATGAACCAGTCCTGAAAGATTTTAGTTTAGAGATTCCAGCCGGGACAACTTTAGCCTTAGTGGGTTCTTCTGGTGCGGGTAAAAGTACCATCGCTAACTTAGCAGCCAGATTTTATGATCCCCAAACCGGACGGATTACGGTTGATGGTTACGATTTGCGGGATGTCACCCTGAAATCTTTACGCAGTCAATTGGGTATTGTTTCCCAAGAAACTTTACTTTTACATGGTACTATCCGCGAAAATATCGCCTACGGTAAACCAGGGGTAACTGAGGCGGAAATTGTTGCTGCTGCACAAGCTGCCCATGCTCACGAATTTATTTTAGAATTTCCTCAAGGCTACGATACGATGATTGGGGAACGTGGTGTCAAGCTGTCTGGAGGACAAAGACAAAGATTAGCGATCGCCAGGGCTTTGGTGAAAAATCCCCAATTTCTGATTCTCGATGAAGCTACATCTTCCTTAGATACGGAATCAGAGGCTTTAATTCAAGATGCTTTAAAACAATTATTACATGGGCGTACCAGTTTAGTGATTGCCCATCGCCTCTCCACAATTCAAACTGCTGATAAAATTGTAGTCTTAGAAAAAGGTGCGATCGCTGAGATCGGAAATCATACAGAACTATTGACAAATCAAGGAAGATATGCTTATCTCCAAGCTCTAATGTTTAAAAGTAGTGAATTACCTACTTAATGCAATATCACGGATTTTATGGATGGCGCTGATTTCACGGTTTTTAGGCTTTGAGACTGTGACTGACAACTTCATCCGGATCGCGGATTTTATGGATGGCGCTGATTTCACGGTTTTTAGGCTTTGAGACTGTGACTGACAACTTCATCCGGATCGCGGATTTTATGGATG
>REBL01000154.1 GCA_007692755.1 Nodularia sp. (in: cyanobacteria)
TAATCAAAAGCCGTCCTAGAACGACGGGGCTTGTATCCCATGATTTTCGGTCAAATCGACTCAAACCCTCTAAGATTCCTCCGCGTACCTACCCTGCGGGTTCCGCTTGCGGTATGCGCTCACCTCCGCGCCCCTTTGCGTTAAAATCCTCACTGCTTCAGATAACCTTTAGGATCTTCCGCCACCCAACCCAAATCCGAGCTAGAACGCATTTCAAAATGGAGGTGTGGCTGACTTCCAGTAGGCTCTCCAGTCGTGCCTACAGTTCCCAGCAAGTCACCCTGGTCAACTTTTTCACCTACAGAAACCTGAATATCACCAAGATGAGCGTAACGGCTTTGCAGACCGCCACTGTGGTTAATAATCACCAATTGGCCATAAGTACCTTGGTCATTAGCAAAGACTATAGTTCCCGGTGCGATCGCTTGTACAGGACTACCCACAGGAGCCAACAAATCCACACCACTATGGAAAAATACCTCACCCGTAGTAGGATGAATCTGCCAGCCATAAGGCATTAGCACAGATGCCGCTGACCGCAAAGGATACCCAGCAATGGATATAGGCTGACTATCAGCAGGCGCAGGGGACGCAGTTATGGGGCGACTGGGTGAAACTTTTCCGCTGGGAACAAATACAACTCTGAGGTCTTGTTGGCAACCATTGATCTCAAACAGTGCATCGGCACGAACTTCATATTTTTCTGCCACCTCTCGCCAAGTTTGTCCGCTAGGCACTTCTACCACCAACCCATCGTAGGGAGGAATTTGCAGCTCGCTACCAACAGTAACGCTGCCGTTTCTCACAGAAGGATTCATATTGATCAAGGTTGACGGCATGAGATTGTAACGGTGTGCTATGCTCTCCAAAGTTTCACCACGATTAACTGTATGGCGCTGGAAGCGAGATAATGCTGGAGTTGGACAACTCGCGGCGACTGCATGGGCGCTATTTAAATTCAGAGGTGTGGATGTTAACCCGACAGTACCAACTAGGCTACAGAGCAAAAGTAGACGATAGGGAAAATTCATATATAAAAGTCAACAGAGCGCTAACTTTAGATTTTAGTTGGGGAATGGGGTTGTGGGGAGGAAGACACAGCAGTTTTTATTTAGTGACATCAGGTACAGACTTATCTGTCTACATCTGTGATTGATGATTGTTTGATGTACTACACTCACGGCGATAATTATCCCTTGTACCCTTGTCTCAACTCCGATCCCCATTTTTTTGGGAAAATATTGTCTGTTTGTATGTAAATTTATCTGTCCACTTGGCGTTTGCTTGACTACACTTAGAAATTAGCACCTGCACTGCTGTGTCTAAACCTAAATGATTATGAATTTACCTTTAAAGCAACTAGCTATTTATCTATCTCTACTAGCGATTGGTAGTGGTGCTGGTTTATTGGGCAGTCGTTATCTTTTCCCGCACAATCGCTCTTTTAAAGAATTAAGAAATGTTACGGTGGCATCGGTTCCAGAACCTGTGGTTCCTAATCCTGTGGGCGGAGCTATCGGTTCTACTGGGGGTGATAATCTGAATTTTATTGCCTCAGCAGTGCAGAAAGTCGGCCCGGCAGTGGTACGCATTAATGCTACCCGCAAAGTGGCTAATCCCATCTCAGACGCTTTAAAAAATCCCCTGTTGCGGCGATTTTTTGGGGATGATGAGCAACCAATTCCTAGAGAACGAATTGAGCGTGGTACGGGGTCGGGATTTATTTTGAGCGAAAATGGTCTATTGCTGACTAATGCCCATGTGGTGGCGGATACAGATACTGTACAAGTCACTCTCAAAGATGGTCGGACTTTTAAGGGGAGAGTGGTGGGAGTTGACCCGATTACCGATGTCGCTGTGGTGAAAATTCCCGAAAATAAATTGCCTGTGGTCAAGTTAGGCAATTCACAAAATTTAATTCCCGGACAATGGGCGATCGCTATTGGCAATCCTTTGGGTTTAGATAATACTGTCACTATCGGCATTATCAGCGCTACTGGTCGCACCAGCGCTCAAGTTGGTGTCCCAGATAAACGAGTCAGTTTTATCCAAACTGATGCCGCTATTAATCCTGGTAACTCTGGTGGTCCTTTGTTAAATGCCCAAGGTGAAGTTATTGGCGTTAATACTGCTATTCGCGCTGATGCTCAAGGATTGGGCTTTGCTATCCCTATTGAAACTGCTGCCCGTATTGCCAATGAACTATATACCAAAGGACGTGCAGAGCATCCTTTCTTAGGGATTCAAATGACAGATTTATCTCCTACCAAGAGACAAGAACTGAATCTACAAAAAAATCTGAATATTCAGCAGAAAACTGGTGTTGTGATTTCGGGAGTTATGGAAAATTCACCAGCAGAAGAATCGGGGCTGCTTCCTGGAGATGTGATTCAAAAAATCAACGGTAAACCAGTCAAATTAGCAGCCCTAGTCCAGAAGCTGGTAGAATCCAGCACAGTTGGGGATATCCTGGAAATTGAAGTTAACCGCAATGGTAAAATTCAAACCTTGAAAGTGGAATCAGGCTCCTATCCCGATCAGAAGTAGTTGTGCTTTTGAGTCTTCATATCCTGGTCTTTGGAAAACCCTTGATTAGACTTCTTGCAAAAGTTCAAAAACCAATAATTAACTGCCGATAAACACCGATGAAACCCACTGATGCAAGAGGTCTAATAATTTCGAGATCAAGTTCATCAGCTAAAAATCTGGGGCGATTGACTATTGATTATTAGACAAATGCTCCAACTGCATTCTTTGTTCCATCTGGCGGAGGAAGTATCCTGTCATCATCGCCGATGCTAGAAGCCCAGCTAAGTTATCCCTATCCGTCGTAATTTGCACGTTGAAATTTTCTGCTGGAAGCACTCCCACTAGCCCTTGGACGTTTTGCGAAATTATATGCTTAATTTCCGGGCTGACGGACTGGGCTACACGGGCTAGAACTTCAGGAGGCTGATGCTGTAAATATTTGAGTAACTGATTAGGATTTTCCTCAAAATGGTCGTTCAGAAGCTGATTAGGATTTTCCTCGGAGTTATCATTCAAAAAGTCAGGGTCAAACACCATTGGCAAATTTTAGCTTAGTTGCTGATTCTACTCTAAACCATAGTACAAGCCTAGTGCATTCTCTATTGGTATAGCGTTGAACTTTAATCTAGGAAAGCCCTGTCTATGTCTACCACAGAGAAATTTTGCATCAAAAACTTTTGTGGATGAGATTTTGTTCAACTAGCAGGTTTTACTTCTTCTTTGGGTGTGAGGTCTAGTTCTAGTTGTTCTTCCTGGTGGCTGTATTCTAATATTTGGGGCAGTTGTTCAAGTTGAAAATACTGATGAAATTTCGGTGTGACTTGTAGCGAGTAGGAGCGAGAATCATTGTCTCGACGTTTCCGCACAAAACCGAGTTCGACCAGTTCCGGGACGTGTTGATATACTCCTGAACCGCGCAGTTCTATTAAATCGGTTTGGAGTATGGGATTATGTAGGGCGATCGCAGCTAAGGTCCTTAATGCACCTAAGCCTAATTCTACCGGAATCAGCGTTTGTACCAAGTCATGAAAATCAGAGCGCAGTTGCAAACTATAACCTGTGGGAGTTTCTACGACTTCTAAAGCACTTTCTCTGTGAGCATAATTATCAATGAGTTCCATTATGCCTTCTTCCACTGTGGCGCGATCGCACGCGGCATACTCGGCGATTTCGCTCAGGGATAAGGGCTTACCTTTTAAATACAGAATCGCTTCTATCTTAGTTGCTGTAGTCATTAGTCATTAGTCATTGGTCATTGGTCATTGGTCATTAGTCATTAGTCATTAGGAAGTCACCGTCTTCTCCCCCCTGCTCCCTGCACCCTGCTCCCCTGCCTCTTATTCCCCTGCCTCTTCTCGCTTGCTGAGGATAAATTCGGCGATCGCTAAATCTTGAGGAGTGGTAATTTTCAAATTTG
>REBL01000202.1 GCA_007692755.1 Nodularia sp. (in: cyanobacteria)
CACAGGAACAAAGATAAGTAGGCAGAGAGGGTGGGAAATATTGCGGCAGATGACTCGCCAGCTTGTACAACAAATATTACAGGAATATAGTGAGCAAAAACCAGCTTACGGCAATATAGAAGTTGAGACAATTTTTGATACAGAACGTGATCATTATCAAATAGTTCATGTCGGTTGGGAAGATCAAGATTGGGTACATAGTTGTATCATTCATATTGATATTAAAGGTGGGAAAATTTGGCTGCAATGGAATGGTACAGAGGATGATATTGCTGCTAATTTGGTAGCTGCTGGAGTTTCCAAGGAGGATATTGTGTTAGGTTTTCAGTCTCCTTTTATGAGGCAGTTTACAGAATATGCTGTGAGTTAAAATACTTAAGCAGTATTGATTATGAATAATTGGCAAAATATTACTGATACTAGATTAGCAAGACCAATACATCCAGGTGAAGTAATAGCAGATATTTTAGATGATTTAGAGATTAATCCTAACAATTTTGCCGAAATGTTAGGAGTATCTAATCAAACAATTCAGGAAATTATTAATGGGGAGAAATCAATTACTGTCGATATGGCAATTCGTCTTGGTAAATCTTTAGGTAATGGATCGAGATTGTGGTTAAATCTTCAGCAAAAAATTGATATTTGGGATGCTTTACAAAGTCATAAAGAAGAATATAATCAAGTTATGACATTGATGTAGGAGAAATACGGATTTTATCACTCTCTATCTACCTCCATCAATTAAACATAACTCATCATTAATGAAACTGGCTAAGGTACGGCTGGGATTAAAATAGAAGCCAGCAGATCAAGACTTGTGCGATAGCGAAGCGCTCCGTAGGAATCGCTTTGATAATATGAAGAGTGCGATCGCAACATTAAAATACCAGCTAGGAGGTTAAAATAATGCTTCATTATGAAATCATACTCTATTGGAGTCAAGAAGACCAAGCCTTTATCGCCGAAGTTCCAGAATTACCTGGATGTGCTGCTGATGGAGAAACTTATCAAGAAGCACTGCAAAATGTAGAAATTATTATGCAGGAATGGATTGAAACTGCTCAAGCATTAGGTCGTCAAATTCCTGAACCAAAACAGCATTTGATGTCTGTTTAATTTATCAAAGTATCGCCTTCATCTACGAATTACCAAACAATAGCAATTAAACCCGACTCAGTTATATTTTTATCGCACGTCAATAACTGCACAACTTCACCTTTACTTGCTAGAACTAGCGCAGTTGCTACAATTTGCCTATCGTGCATTTCTTGAATCACAGATAAGCTCATAGTCATTTGAATTACCTCTTTATCAAGTGGGTAAATTACCACACGGGGGTCAGCATCTACGACTGAAATTACATCTTTAGGATCAGGAATAGACGTTCTACCTCTTTCCACAATCCAAACAGCTTTGGCTAAAGTAGTTGCAGGAATAATTAATTGAGAATCAGGTTGAGAAAGTATAAATTTAGCTTTTGTACTTAATAGTGAATTACCTTCGAGAAACCAGATTAAAGCATGAGTATCTATAACGTATTTCATAACTAATTATAATCAGTATAAATTATCATCGATATCTTTATAAAAGTGAGCAAGTTTAAAATCTGCTTCCGTTGATTTTTGATTTGCAAAAAAAGTACCAAACTGCATTATTTGCTTTTTATCTTGATTGATTTTACAATCTAAAAATGTCACGATAACACGACTTTCTGCAATATCAGATGGTAATTCTGTTAGTTCGACTTTACCGTGTGTATAAATTCCTTCAATTGATTGCAGCATAAATTTCACCATTATCAAACTTAGTTTATATAATTGTTACCCTAAGTCAACTATTTATAAAATAGATGGATAATCAAAATTTCTCAATATCGCACTTTACAGTAATTCTTTCTTAATTGTGATAGCTGGTATGGCGTAACCATCAACTAATTTTTCAACAAACCTTTAGCAGGTTCACCAAGTTACTCAAAGACAGAGAGAGAATTTAGTTAAATTCAATATACAGTAGGGGTGCAGTGTCTCAGATATTTGGTTTAGTACTTTATACTAAATCCTTCTAAAGATTCATGACAAACTTTTATAGTTAGATTTAAAATTCAGAATTAACTGTTTTTGTTTGTCCATCCATAAGACCTAGAAACATGGTCAAAAAAGTAACAATTATCGGTGCTGGCCCTAGCGGAATTTTGCTGGCTCACTATCTTTTACGTCGCAGCGACAAATACCAGATTAACATTTACGAGCGTCGCAGCGATCCTCGAATTATCTCCTTTTCAAAATCCCGAACCTTCCCCATCTCTCTCAATGAAAGGGGAATGAGTGCTTTGAGACAAATTGAAGGTTTAGAAGCAGCAGTCAAAGCAGTCAGTGTAGAAATGACAGGAACGCTTTTTCACCAAAAAAATGGTAAGTCGAGATTGACACCGAGAAAAATTCCTTTAGTTACACTTGACCGGACTAATTTAATAATTGTGCTATTAAAAGAGTTAAGCCAAAATTACGATGAAAGTCGGCTAAAAATTCATTTTGATTGTCAATGCACTTCTGTAGATTTTACTGCAAAAACTGTCACATTTCAAAGTATTCCAGAAAACCAGGATTTTACTGTTAATTATGACTTGTTAATTGGTACAGATGGAGCAAATTCTGCGGTTAGACAAGGTTTCCTGGGTACAGAAAATTTTGAATGTGAACAAAAGTATTACCCGACTGACTACAAATCAATTTTTCTAGAAAATAGCCAAAACTCCAGTATTCACCTCAAATCAAACCATATTCACACTTGGAGACTAGCAGACGGTACGCTCATGGTAGCACTGCATCAAGCCGATGGGACGATGAGTGGAGCCATTAATTTTCCCCGTGAAAACAATCAGATAGCTGGTCTTTCTAGTACCCAAGATGTATTACAATTTTTTCAAGAAAACTTTCCCGAAATTGGTCAGATGATGACGGAAGAAGAAGCGCAAGCTTTCCTCAACAGACCAATTGCTAAAATTTTAACGGTTTGCTGTAACCATTATCATCAAGGTGACAGTGTGCTAATTATGGGAGATGCAGCCCATGCGGTATCATCTTCCATTGGTCAAGGCTGTAATGCAGCACTAGAAGATGCGAAAGTTTTTGATCATATTTTGAATGAATATGCTGATAATTTAGCTGAGTCTCTTAAACAATTTACTATTCGCCGTCAACCAGATGGTTACGCCTTAGTAGAACTAGGAGACTATGCTTTCCCCACATCGACAGGATTATTTATTGAGTTTATTTTGAGAGAATATATTGCCAAAACTATGCACCGAATCTTGCCGAAGTTTTTCACACCTTCACTCATTGACCTAATATTTGAAACTACAGTTTCTTACTCGGAAATTTTGAATTTATATCAAGGCTGGATATCAAAAGTGAAAAATTCAAACGAGAAATTGCTGAATACTTGATAGAGATAATACTTAAAGCATGGTTAATAAAGTAGCAATTATTGGTGCGGGAATAGGTGGTTTATCCGTAGCGATCGCACTCCGAGAAAAAGGCATAAATGCCCAAATATACGAAAAAGCGCGTGTTTTGCGTCCAGTGGGTGCTGGTTTGAGCCTTGTACCAAATGGTTTACATAGCCTTGAAGCTATTGCACCGGGAATCACTGAGTTATTAAAAGCTGCGGGTAGCCAAACTCAAAAGCTGAAACTGCACAAAAGCAACGGCGAATTGATTGGGCAGAAATCAGTCACACTCCTGGAAAAATACGGTCAACCGATGTTACAAATTCGGTGGTCGCGTCTCCAAGAAATCCTCGCCTCTCAACTGCCATCTGAAGCCATCCACCTTGACCATAGGTGCATTAGTTTTGAACAAAATGAGAAAGAAGTCCAAGTCTGCTTTGAAGACGGCAAAACAGTGCAAGCAGATGTGTTAATTGGGGCTGATGGCTTAAATTCAGTAGTTAGGCAGACATTAATTGGTGACGGAGAACCTGATTATGCTGGTCGGATGTCTTGGCGATCTGTAATCAAATACAGCCACCCAAAACTCCTCCCCCATGAAGTCATGACCATGACAGCATCCGACGGCAAAATTTTCGGGTTTTTCGACTTGGGAGGCGGATATGTATTTTGGAGTGCAGCGTCCCTCTGTCCAGACGGATTTATTGCCCAAAGTCCTGCTGAAGTTAAGTCTCGTATCCAAGAAAAGTTTGCTGATTGGGCAGAACCAGTACAAGAAATATTAGCAGCAACGAACGCCGAAGACATTGTAGAACGCCCGATATGTGACAGACCACCCCTAGAAAATTGGAGTCAAGGCAGAGTAACACTCTTAGGCGATGCTGCCCATCCAATGGTACCCTTATTAGGACAGGGAGCCAATACAGCCTTTGAAGATGCCTGGGAACTAGCCCAAAGCCTTCGTCATGCGTCCAGTATTGAAACAGCCCTAGCTAACTATGAAAATACTCGTAAACCCCGCACCCAAATTATCCAGATTCGTAACGCCGTCGGGGCGAAGCGTGCATATAAAGCTGATAGCGAAACCTATCTGAGTAAAATGATGCAGCAAGCACAGGTGAGTGATGCTGAGTTTGAAGAATGGCTGTACAACTATAAACCATCTATGGTAAATTTTTCTTAAAAATTAACAACAAATAATATAGAAAGCAGAAATTCACAGAACAAAATAAACCTCTTTCTTCCTCAATTCTCAATGTTCTCTGTGGTTCCTTCCTCTCTGCGACTCTGCGCCTCTGCGTGATAAAAACTCATATCTTGATTTAGCAACGCCAATTAACTTATTTTCCAACTTCATGAGCGAAAAAACAACATCAATCAATCAACCCGGTCTAGTCTTAGCACCAGGAACAGAAGGCTGGTGGGACTCCGAGAGAGTATCAGCACCACAGGTAATGCGCTGTCCCGATGGAACCTGGAAAATGTGGTACTACGGACGGGATGCTGCTTTTGACCGACAAATTAACTTACCAACTGGGCGCTGTGGTTTAGCCATTTCCCCAGACGGCGTGAATTGGCAACGAATCAAAGGACAATTGACAATGGGTTCTGTATTGGAACCGCACCCAGATACTAATCGCTTTGATTCCGCCCATGTTGGTGTCAGTAACGTTAACTTTCACGATGGTCTTTATTGGATGTGGTACTTTGGCGGGAACCACACAATTGTCGATATCGGCAAATTTGCAGCCAAAGGATTACAGATGCGTCCCGGCTGTGCTATTTCCCGTGATGGGATAAATTGGGTACGCCTAGAAGGTGCTTATCAAGGTGCAATTCTAGATGTAGGGAAAGAAGGTGAATTTGATGCCCTATTCTGTGCTTGGCCGCAAGTACTGCATGATAATGGAAATTGGAAATTATACTACCACAGCCTCAATCCAGAAAAAGGTTTTTTAGTCGGTTTAGCAGTATCAACCGATGGTTTGCATTGGAAAAAAGTTGGTCAGATTTTAGGCGCGGGCGAGTCTGGAAGTTTTGATGAGAGAGGTATTGGTACTCGCCATGTCTTGAAAATCAATGGAGAATACTTCATGTTTTATGAAGGTGTTAATAATAGTGGTTATCACTCCATTGGTTTAGCCATTTCCGAGGATGGTATTCATTGGCAAAAAGATACAGATGTTCCCATATTTAGCCATGCTGAAAAAGGTTCTGGTTATTGGGATGCAAGGGCAGTTGGTACGCCTTGTGTAGTACCAATGGATGATGGTAGTTTCCGGATGTATTACATTGGCGCTAACGAAGGCGGTCACGATGAACTATCATCACAGCATCAGATTGGTTTGGCTATAAGTGCTGGAACTAATTTTCGCCAATGGCATCGCTGGGGTGAATAATAATACTCATGTAAAGACAAATGAGTGTAGGGTGTGTTGTCGCGCAGCGCAACGCACCGTCAATAATTTAAGAAGGTGCGTTAGCCTACGGCATAACACACCCTACTGGTAATTTATATTTCTTCGTATACATTGAAATTTTCCTACATATTTACTTATAAATCAATCTTTACTCTATTTAATTGAGAAGCTTTTTATGTCTTAAGATGTGTACTTAGGCAGATGGATTGAACTCAGACAGTTAGGCAGTATTAAAATGGCAAAACTTCAATAAAAGCCATAGATGAGTCGTGATACTAAATCAGTAATTGATGAGTTTCATCAAGCCGTCAATATGTCCTCCCAGGAATTAGAGTCCTGGCTGGAGACACATGAGTCCCAATCGGTGGGTCAAAAGGATGGAGATGACGAGTCAATTGGTCATAAGTCAGGACGGCGGATTATCGAATTATTGCACAAGCAAGATGATTATCATGATGATGATTTATCTCACATGAAGAAAGTTATTAGTTATGTTCACCGCCATACAGCACAGCGACCATCGGGTGATATTGAAAACTCCCGTTGGCGCTATTCCTTAAAGAATTGGGGACACGACCCACTGAAGTGAGGTATCCCCAAAAACTTATTGCCAAAGATAGATGAGGATAAATAAAACAATCCAAATCACATCAACGAAGTGCCAAAATAATGAGGTGGCATTTACGCCAAAGTGACCGGAATCGTAGTTCCCAGGAAGGAAAGAACGGACAAAAATAATTGATTGTAACAGAATACCGGTGAAAACGTGCAAACCGTGAAAACCAGTTAGCAGGTAAAACATTCCACCGTATACCCCGGAAGTAAAGCCAAATTCTAGGTTACTCCATTCAATTCCTTGTCCCACTAAAAAGTAGCTACCCATTGCCATTGTGGCGGCAAGATATATGCGAAATTGCTTTAAGTTGTGGTTTTGCAGGGCGCGTTCTGCCAAGTAAATCACAAAGCTACTGGAAACCAGAATGACTGTATTGATTGCAGGTTCTCTGATTTCTAGTCCGGAAACTCCGGCTGGTAGCCAGTTGGTACTTGTGGTTTTGTAGACGATATATCCAGCGAAGAAGCTGAGAAAGATGACGCTTTCTGAGAGGAGGAACACGATGAAGCCAAACATTTTGTTGCCTTCTTCGTCGTGTTCGTGTTCAACGCCTGAGTGATGGTGAGATATTTGTAATTCGTCTGGTTTGATGGAACTGTCCATTGAGGGGAATTCTCCTTTTTTAAACGCAGAGGAACGCGAAGGGAAGCGCAGAGGTGCGCGGAGGGAGTTTAGTCTGCGTTTTTTAATGCGGGGTTGTTGGCTGTTAAGGGTTCTGTTTTGCCGTAGCCGTAGGGTTCGGAGATGATGATGGGAATTTGTTCAAAGTTTTCTACTGGAGGGGGTGAGGAAACCATCCACTCTAGTCCTATGGCGTGCCAAGGATTATCGGGGGCTTTTTCTCCTTGCATCCAGGACACTATCATGTTGAATATGAAGGGTAAGGTGGACATTCCTAAGAGGAAGCCGCCTAAACTAGCGATAATGTTCCAAAATTCGTATTCTGGGGCGTAGGAGGAAACTCGGCGTAACATTCCTTGCAACCCTAATGGGTGCATGGGCAAAAAGTTGAGGTTAGTGCCAATGAATGTTAACCAAAAGTGCAATTTACCCCAGCCTTCGTAGTACATTCTGCCGGTCATTTTGGGGAACCAGTGGTAGATGGCTGAATACAAGCCCATCGTGACTGTGCCAAAGAGAACGTAGTGGAAGTGACCGACTACAAAGTATGTATTGTTTACGTGTACGTCTACAGGTACGGAGGACAGCATAATGCCTGTGATACCGGCGAAGACGAACATTACTAATGCACCCAGGGAGAACAGCATGGCTGTATCTAGCCGCAGTTTACCGCCCCAAATTGTGCCTAACCAAGCAAATACTTTAATGCCTGTGGGTACGGATACAAACATGGTTGTCAGCATGAATATTAACCGCATCCACCCTGGTGTACCACTGACATACATATGGTGTACCCAGACAATACCACTGACTACGGCAATTAACATTGAGGAAATGGCAACTACTTTGTAGCCAAACAATGGTTTGCGGGAGTAGACAGGGAAGATTTCTGAGAAAATTCCAAAGATGGGCAGAATAATCACGTAAACGGCAGGGTGGGAGTAAAACCAGAAGTAATGCTGAAACATTACTGGATTTCCCCCGTGGCTGGGGTTGAAAAAGGCTGTACCAGCTGTGAGGTCTAGTAGCAGCATTACTGCACCTGCTGTCAGTGCAGGTAAGCCAAATAATTGGATAATTTGGGCGCTAAATACTGCCCAAACAAATAAGGGCATCCGAAAGAAGCCCATACCTGGGGCGCGCATTTTTACAATGGTGGTGACAAAGTTAACTGCCCCCATAATTGAAGATACGCCGGATATGGCTACTGCTAGCAACCACAGCACTTGACCATTAATTAAGTTACCTGTGGGGTTTTGCAGACTAACTGGTGGGTAAGACCACCAACCAGCTTGGGCGGGACCACCAGGGACTAAGAAACTGGCCATTAACAGTGTTCCGACTACCGGCACCATCCAAAAGGCAACGGCATTGAGTCGGGGAAATGCCATATCTCGCGCCCCAATCATTAGGGGGACTAGATAGTTAGCAAAGCCTACGAGGGAGGGAAATGTCCACAAAAACAGCATGATAGTGCCGTGCATGGTGAACATTCCGTTATAAACGGTGCGGTCAACTAGGTCTGATTCGGGTGTAATTAGTTCTCCCCGAATTACCATTGCGAAGATACCGCCAACGAGAAAGAAGAAGAAGGAGGTGACCAGGTACTGTATACCTATTACCTTGTGGTCGGTGCTAAAGCTGAAGTATGTTTTCCAGTCACTTGGCTTCTCACCAGGGTGACTGATGCCTGCAACAGGGATATTTGTCATCGGTGAGTTTCCTATGAACCAGGATAATTTACGAGAGGAGATGGCGCAGGTGCTACGGTAGTCCAACCAGTTTTGACTGACTGACTAGCTGCTTGGGCATACTCGGAGGCTGCTTGATTGGGGGCTGGGGCGGGTCTTTGGGTCGCCGCGTGGGTTAGCCATTGGTGGTAGTCTTCGGGAGATTCTACGACTACATTGGCTTGCATGGTGGCAAAGTATGTACCGCTATATTGGGAGTCGGTTAAGCTATACTTTCCTGTACGGATGGGGGTAAATTCAAAGTCTATGGTGTGGTTGGGAATTATATCCTGCTTGAGGCGGAATGCAGGAATATAGAAGCCATGCAGCACATCTTCTGATGTTAGTGCTAAACGTACCCGGCGATCGCTTGGTAAATGCAATTCTGTACTGGTAACGTTTCTTTCAGGGTAGTGAAACACCCACGCCCATTGTTTAGCCAGGACATCAATGTTTTCTACAGGTTCGTCCAAGGCTGGCACTGGTTCATCTTGTGGTGCTGCATAAGCCGATTCCATGCCCACAGGATTATGCAAATGTACCAGTTCCATCGGCCCTTGAATTCCCATTTGTTCGTAGACTTGGTAGCTATAGTTAGCAATCCACAACACCAACATAATGGGGATGGCTGTCCAGACAACTTCTAAGGCGATATTACCCTCAATGTGGGGACCATCTGTAAAGTCGCCTTTTTTCGCCCGATGGAAAATCAGAGAATATATCAGAGTGCTGGTTACGCCCAAAAAGATGAACGAACCCAGAGTTACTAAGAAGCTAATCAAATCATCAATTAGCACAGATTCTGCGGCTGCTTGGGGGGGAAGCCATGTATAAGCCTGCTGTCCTATCCAGAGACTGGTGACAGTCACAATAGCTACACCCACAAACACGGTGAAAATATTGAAAATCTTCCGCATTTCCATAATTGTTAGTCATTAGTGTTAGTCATGAGTCATTAGTGGAAAATGACCAACATTGGTTACTTCAACATTATGTTGAGGTCTTCACCGATTCTCAGTAAGCTATCTGCTGTATTATGTACGCCAAATTCAGCCGCCATTTGTGCGCCTAGTGTACCGTGGACATACATAATAAACATGACTGCCACACCTATGGCTAGATAACTCCACTGCACTTGTTGGTCTGCGTCGTCACTCCAAACAAAACGCTGCCATCCTCGCCAAATGGTCATGCCACAAATTAGCGCTAGTAAGAATACACCACCCACACCATGCCACATCATGGTTTCCATTGCCTGCATTCCCCAGGCACTTTTCACGTCGGCGGGTGGGGTTGCCAGCAGCATTTCATAAAAACCTGCGGCGACAGTGAAGACAGTAATGATAGTCGCGCCTACCATGTTGTACCAGCCGACATCAAAAAAGTTGGCACGTTCTACAGAAATGTCTAAAAACTTGAAGATCCATTTTTCCAAGGGGAAGAGTTTACCCACAATATCAAAGGTAATCCCAATGATGAATAAACCCAAAGTCAGATGGACTAAGTTGGGATGAATGGGAATGGAGTATGGTAAACCATTTGCGCCCAATTGTCCGCTTAATTGATCAATCAGTTCCGAGTTCATGGCAAGATACCTTCCTTGACTGCTTCAACAACTGGTACTGTATGCAGTCCATATACCCAAACCAGTTGATCTCCGAGATATACTTGCACGCCCACAATAACGGTCAAAAACAACCCAGCCAACATATAATTAATCGACAATTTGTGAGGGTTGCGGCTACGAATTACATAGCGCCAAGCTGTGATTGAAGCGATAATTCCAGACAGCGACCAACCAACCAATGTATGTACATTCAACACTGATTTAACTAGGTCGTAAGGTTGTGCTAAACCTGCTTCAAATTGACCAAAAATAATCGCTACGAAAATAGCGATGGTAGCCACAAACATATTCCACCAACTCACTTCAAAAAGTTGAGTTTTACCAGTAAAATAACCTAGTATATCGCAGAAGAATGCAAACAATACCATCGCAATTACGAAGTGGACAACGATGGGGTGCATCGTATCTGGATACGGCAAATTATGGTCATTCAATGATGTCAGATACTCAAGCATTGTGTTCTCCTGGACATATCTATTGCACCTCAATCGTCAATATTGACAGCCCTCACACCACTACAATTACTTACCCTTGACCGGAGTTTGTATGGCTACACGTAGCAAAATCCGGTCAATGTGAATATATAGTACTGCTGCGTCTTTACTGTGGTGACAACGCGATGCAGTTACTATTTATCATCAATGATTAATTTCAATTCATTTGTTCATGCCGATCATCTACAACAGCAATTTTTAATTTATCTAACAAAACTGCTGTGTTCTGTTTGATTTGTGTCATATATATTTTAGCTTAAAGTTTTTTTTACGAATTGTCAAAAAAAATATAATAGAGCATCAAAAGGTTTATATATTTCCAAATAACATTTCAAAAATGTACAAAAAGCGACATTTGGCAATTATTTATTTGTCATTAACCACACAAATTCATTTGGTATTGATGCAAAATCAAGCATTTAATAAAATATCCACATAAGAAATATACAGCACATTTCATTTTTATGAGGTATATAAGGGCGGGCAAGACTTGTACTGAGCTTGTCGTAAAGCCTACGGCATAGCTGCGCTTACCGCGTAGCGTGGCGTTAGCCATAGTATGCCCACTCCACAAGAGTTTCAGTATAGTTTTTGTACCTCATATACCTGCAACCTGCTGTATTTATTTAATATTTAAAATGATTTGATGTCTTTACCAATTCCATCAGAAATGAATTTGTAAATGCTCTGATTTTTATAATAGACAGAGATATTTTGATTTAAGATATTCAATTAATTGGTACAAAGGCTGGGAGTATAAACCCGCCCTGTCCAATTAATTATTTGGGGTAATTTTTCTGAATATCATCTAACAGTTAATAACCAAAAGAGGGAAAGTAATATTACACTCATCATCCCAATTAGATGTTCAAACTGCTCAAGAACACGGGGTAAATTCAGTATATAACGTTGGAAAATCAACAAATGCGCTAACCAGCCAATAGCTATAATTATCAATGATTTGACGACATTAATCATAGTATATGCCTGGAAATCAAAGCTATTTGTGGCAATCAAAGCTACCGTTAATAAGATGATCGGAGGCCAGAAACTAGGTCTAATTTCTGTTTCTTGCCCATGAGGTAGAAAGAGGAATTTGGCATACACAATTACTGTCCCTACAGCGCCAATGTTCATAATTATGGTTTGCCAAGGTAATAAATTATCCAATGTCAAGATTTTCGCGCCAAAACCAATGAATAAAGGACAGCCAGAAATTGAGAGACAGGGGATAAGTAGCGCTATCCAAAGTCGAGTATCGATTGATGTAGCTTTTAGTTCCTGAAAGTTACGGCTAGGGAAGTTACCCACTATCAAAAAAATTGCTGTTTTAGCCAAACCATGAGCTAGTGCATACATACCTCCGACACCGGGTGCAGCTAGTATCCAACCTAATTGAGCAATGGTGCTAAATGCTAATGTCCGTTTGGTATCCTTTTCTGCGATCGCATAGACTGTGCCTAAAAATATGGTTCCCCCAGCTAAGATTCTGAGTATGGGATCAATCTCGTTGAACATCAGAACACAACGGGCGAGGGGAAAGATTCCAGCTTTTTCTACAATACCCGACAGCAAGGCTGATACAGGTGTTTCTGATTCGGAGTTAGTCAATGGAGACCACAATCCTGATATAAAGATGCCACCTTTGGTTAATAGTCCCACAAAAATCAGTGCGATCGCCTGAGTCGGTGCTGTGCTTAACCCTGTAAAAGCAAACGAACGATTACTTTGATACAGCAATACTGTACCCACCAGATAAAACAGCATTGCCGTATTACTGACAAACATATAGCGTAATGCTATCCAAATCGAGCGATCGCTTCTGGGGTAAGATACCAGTAAAAATACCGCAATCCCAATCACCTCTAACGCCACATATAAACTGATGAAATCCGCACAGATAAAGGCAGAATTTACACAACCATGCAATATAATTAGCTGCGTATAAAAGAAAGCAGATTTACCAGTATTCCAACAATAGACAATGACCGCTATCGTTACCAAAGCATTTGTTAATATAAAGTAGCCACTCAACTCATCAATCATGATGGCAACGCCGAAATTACCCAGCAAAGTGAGTGTAAATGGCAACTGAGTAAAAAATAACTGCAATGCATATACAGTTGAAAAAATAGCTACAGTTACGGCAATGTAGCGGTCAAATTTGGGTATCAAATAAATTATTAACCCAAAAAACATCGGTATTAAAACCCAGGCAATGGTAAGATTAATCATTGACTATTTAACATCATGATAACTAGGTAAGTTAAGCGACGTTAACTTAATCAAAAAAGTTCAGGGATGCGTTGTGAATTGACCGATTGTAAAACCGCAAGCTCGTAGTAAATAAGGACAGAACAAACTTTATTTCTGTAGTAGCCTATCGCTGAAGCAAACAACCTCAGCTATATCTGTCGCATATATTTTTGAATTGGTATAACTTGCTCTTATTCTAAATTAACCTCGAAAGTTTTTCCTTCTACTGTTACTTTGTCGCCTAATACTAATTTTCGTCCTCGTCGGGTTTCAACTGTGCCATTGACTTTTACAGCACCATCAATAATCATTAGTTTGGCTTGTCCTCCAGTTGAGGTGACACCCATAAACTTTAAAAATTGGTCGAGTTTAATCATTTAATTAATTTTGGTAAAAAGAGTTTATTGTCTGTTGAATAATTCAGCCTCTGCTGAAGTTGGTTGGTTATTGGCTATGCTTTCAATATATTTATAGGATTAAAGCTGCAAAATGAAAAGATATTGGCAAGTATTAAGGTTATTTTGGAGTACTGCGATCGCAGCTGAGATGGAGTATCGCCTCAATTTTCTCATAGCTACTCTCAGTAGTTTGGGAAATCTCGCAGGCAGTCTATTTGGACTATTCTTATTTTACCGTACTGGTTACACCTTTACTGGCTGGTCATGGGAAGCCGCTTTAGTGGTTTTGGGAATTTTTACGTTGTTACAAGGTTTTGCCGCTACCTTTCTCGCCCCAAACCTCAATCGGATTGTTAGCCATGTCCAAAAAGGCACATTAGATTTTGTACTACTCAAACCTATCCGCAGTCAGTTTTGGCTTTCTACCCATACCTTGTCACCTTGGGGACTACCCGATTTAGTTTTTGGCAGTATAATTATTGGCTATGCAGGTACACGCTTAGGTTTGGGAATCAATAATTACCTCCTGAGTGCAGTGCCGTTGTTATTTGGCTTGGCAATCCTTTATAGCTTGTGGTTTATGCTGGGTGCAACTAGCATTTGGTTTGTAAAAATATACAATGCCACTGAAGTTTTACGGGGTTTGCTAGAAGCTGGCAGATATCCTATGGTAGCTTATCCTACCGCTTACCGCTTTTTCTTCACTTTTGTAGTACCAGTGGCATTTTTAACAACCATACCAGCAGAAACAATGCTGGGTCGAGGTCAAATGAACTGGTCGATAGGTGCAGGAGTGTTAGCAGTAGTGCTGTTCTGGGTTTCTAGCGGTTTTTGGCGGTTTGCCTTGCGTTTTTATACTAGTGCTTCGAGTTAAAGTAAAGTGACTTAATCACTATTGGTAATAGCTTTGGTCAGCATATATTTTAAGGATTCTGAAATTGCCACTTTTCTAGAAATAAAAAGCTGAATCAATATGACAGAATATCGACACCATATGGCAGAAGACCGTAATCTTGATATAGTAAGTCTTAGAAAGCTTACCGAAGCTGTTCTCGATCAGGCTTGGAGTCAACTAGTTGAAACTGCTTGCAATAGTTTCAAAGAATTGATTGCACCCATAACATTCAACACTTCTGGTGATATTGCTAGACTCATTGGTGCCAAGTTTGATCGCCTGGTTGATGCTGAAAAAGTAATTGCTGCACAAATGATGTCCCTGGCTTCCGAAAAAGCATCTGGCAGTCACCACCAGCGAAATAAATTTCCTAAATCTTCAGTTATTCTTAAAATAATTGAGTCTTCATCTAGTGAAACGGATACTATACTGCAAGAGCTATGGACAAACTTAATGGCTAATGAGCTTGTTTATGGTTCTATCCACCCAGAATTTATCCGAATTTTAACGCAATTAACTTCTAGTGATGTTTATCGGCTAATAGAGGTTGCACAGAGAACCAGCCCACCTAGAAGGGTAACAATAAGGTTTAAAATATTGGGAATGAAACATAATTTCCAAGAAAGTTCAGACTATCCTTTAAATTTTATCAATGCACATTTATCTAATGTTGGACTTATCCAAACACGAGAGTTAAATGTGGTAAAAGCAGATATTATGGACACAAGTTTTAGAATTAATCATCCTCGTTATTGGGAGCTAACTGTTGTTGGTAAGGCATTTATAGAAGCTGTCAATAACCCTTCACTTAAAGCACTTTAGCATTGAACATCTAGTCCTGGCGATAAAAATACGGTTTTCATCTGTTGATATGATCAGGTAAGTAAACGAAGAGTTATAAAAGCATATCGCCTCAGATAGTGAGTATAGATATTATTTTAAATCATGCTGTGTAAGTCAAGCGATCGCTCTACCATAATTGCATCGATTCAAATTTGATAAGCAGCATCTAAAATCCGTTAAAATCAAGACTTAGGGATTATGGATAGGGAGATACAAGGGTGCCTACACTGGGAGTTAATATTGACCACATCGCCACCATTCGCCAAGCGCGGCGGACAGTGGAACCAGACCCCGTAGCAGCAGCGGTACTGGCAGAATTAGCGGGTGCAGATGGTATTACAGTCCATCTGCGGGAAGACCGAAGACATATCCAAGACAGAGATGTGCTATTGTTGCGGCAGACAGTGCGATCGCATCTCAATTTAGAAATGGCCGCTACAGACGAAATGCTAGGAATCGCCCTCGATATTAAACCCGATTACGTGACCTTAGTTCCCGAAAAGCGAGAAGAAGTCACAACAGAAGGCGGATTAGATATCGTCGGACAAATTGCTAGAATAGGAGAGATAGTCGATAAATTGCAGAGCGTTGATATTCCAGTTAGTTTATTTATCGACGCAAAGCCATCACAAATCGAAGCATCTGTCAAGGTAAAAGCGCAATTTATTGAACTGCACACCGGGCAGTACGCTGAGGCTAAAAACGAAACCAATCGCCAGCAAGAACTAGCCGTATTAGCTAAAGGGTGTGAACAAGCAATAAAAGCTGGATTGCGCGTCAACGCTGGTCATGGACTCACCTACTGGAACGTTTATCCAGTAGCTGCACTACCAGGAATGGAAGAACTGAACATTGGTCATACCATAATCAGTCGAGCCGCATTAGTAGGAATAGAAAGAGCCGTCCGCGAAATGAAACAAGCCATACTCTTGTAGAGACGCGATTCATCGCGTCTAAAAACTCTTGTAGATTCATCGCGTCTTCCAAAACAGAGGGGTCGTAACTGCGAAATCCAGAAAATTGGAGTTAAATCTTTCAGCAAAACTTCTATGACCTCAACAGATTCTAACAGCCTGCCGCTTTGGGTACAGCACAGAGATAAAGTACTAGAACAAAGTACTGATATCGAATGGCGCTATGGCAAATTTCCAGACTACACCCGTTCCAACGAAAATATCGCCAAAGAAAGTACACGTAATCATCCTCAAGGTTCACTAGAAGCCATAGTGCAGAACTTGGTGAGAACCTTCGATGTGGAAGCGAACTTTAAAACCAACCCCCAACAGTGGATATCGGTTGTCAACGAAAAGTTTCGCATGAGTACCAATGGAGGTCCGGGCTACACAGTATCAGATTTAGTCGAGTCAGGAACTTACAAACTCCTAATTGGTAACACCAAACACTACAAAGCTGCTGAAGAAAACTTTGAAACATCCACAAACCTCTTTCATACAGCCTTCCCCGAAGGATTTACCTGGGAAGTGCTAGAAGTATTCTCAGCCCCACCCACCGTTGCCTTTAAATGGCGACATTGGGGACATTTTAAGGGTGCATACAAAGACAACGCCCCCACAGGAGAGACAATAGAAGTTATCGGTATGAGCGTTGCCCATCTCACCGAGGACTTGAGAATCCTTTCCTTGGAACACTACTACGACAACACCAAGTTCTTAGACAAGCTGACAGCAAGCGGACAACAAGAAACTGGTGAACAAAAGCACAAACCAGCAAATTTTTGGAGTTTTTTGCAACAATTGTGGCATTGGCAAGAAAAACCCAAAACTGGTGAAGTAAAAACCAGTGCTTGTCCCTTTAGTGCTTTGATGAGGTAATTCTGGTTTAATTATTTTTTAGGGGTACAGAATATCGCACTGTACCCTTAAATTATTGAATAGCAAACAAAGGTTAAAAAAATGAAAACATACTATTACGCTTTGGCAAGTCAACAATTCTTGATACAAGAAGAACCCACCGCAGAAGTGCTGAAAGAACGCACTCGTTACTACCATGAACAAGAAAAAGAAATTGATTTTTGGTTAGTGAAGCAGCCAGCTTTTTTAGAATCACCTGAGATGGCACAGGTAAAAGCGCAGTGTCCGCAACCAGCCGCCGCCATTATTTCTACCAATGCCCAATTTATTACCTGGCTAAAACTG
>REBL01000206.1 GCA_007692755.1 Nodularia sp. (in: cyanobacteria)
CCTTGCAAAACAAAGGTTTCAAGATTGTTAAGAATTTTGTGGGTAATGGATAGCCCGCAAGCGAGGAGGGGGCTATGATATAGCTTATATGATTAGGAAAGGCTATACAAATTACGTAAAGCCCTGACGGGCATAGCTGCGCTTACCCCGTAGCGTGCCGTAGGCTCTATTACGAATTACGAACTACGAATTACGAACTACGAATTAAAATATGTCTCGATCTAAAGCTTTACAATATTACATTGCTTCTAGGTTAGTTCTGGCTCCACTGCAATTATTGACTATTATTACTATCGTATTTTTATTACTTCGAGCCACACCAGGAGATCCCGCAGATGCGATTCTGGGGGGACGTGCGCCTGAAGCAGCAAAGGAGGAGTTACGCCAACAATTAGGTTTAAATCTTCCTCTGTGGCTACAGTATTTGAATTATGTGGGAAACTTACTACGCTTTGATTTGGGGACTTCTTTAACAAGTCGGGGACAGTCTGTTTGGGACATCATTGGGCAGTATTTCCCCGCAACTTTGGAGTTAGCAGTATCCAGTATGGCGATCGCGCTGATTGTCGGTATTTTGGCGGGTACTCTTTCGGCTTCTCGTCCTGGTACTTATTTTGATATTGGGGGGCGATTGTTTGGTATTATTACTTACGCACTGCCGATGTTTTGGGCAGGAATGCTTTTACAGTTAATTTTCTCAGTCCAACTGGGTTGGTTTCCTAATTCTAACCGTTTTCCGCCTAATCTTCCGGCTCCTGTGCCAATTACTGGACTATATACCATTGATAGCTTGCTTACTGGTAATTTCAGTCAGTTTTTTATATCTTTGCACCATTTAGCCCTGCCTAGTCTGACTCTAGGAGTTTTGCTCAGTGGAATTTTTGAGCGGATTGTGCGCGTAAATTTAAAGGAAACTCTAAAAGCTGATTATGTAGAAGCCGCTAGAGCTAGAGGAATTGCTGAAAATAAGATTTTAGTCTCCCATGCTTTGAAAAATGCTCTCATTCCAGTAATTACAGTCTTAGGATTAACCTTTGCATCTCTGCTGGGTGGGGCGATTTTAACTGAAGTCACGTTTTCTTGGCCTGGTTTAGCAAATCGCCTCTATCAAGCCATTTCTGATCGCGATTATCCCACGGTACAAGGAGTATTAGTCTTTTTCGGGGCAATTGTTGTCGCCGCCAGCATTTTAATTGATATTCTTAATGCTTATGTTGATCCACGTATTCGCTATTAATTGCCACCAATAATACACACAGCGAAAAGCCGCTAACGCGTCTACATCTGTGGTTATTTTTCCTGAAAAATTATCATCCTTCTCTGACAAAACGCTACGCGATAGCGTTCGCGGAGCTTGTGCTTTGCACTCAGCGCTGCTGCAAAGCAGATCGCCTAGCTCAAATTACCCAAGCAACTTGTTCTATATGTGCCGTTTACTTGCCTACCTGGGTTCACCTGTAACTTTAGAAGATATTCTGTATAAACCTGAACATTCCTTAGTAGTTCAGAGTTACCAACCCCGTGAAATGACTTCTGGAGTTGTGAATGCAGATGGCTTTGGTGTGGGTTGGTATCATAGCCAAAAACATACAGATCCATTTACGTATCGAAATACACTACCTATTTGGAATGACTTAAATCTGCCTCAGATTAGCCGTTATGTAGAATCTAAATGTGTACTTGCTTATGTTCGCAGTGCTACACCTGGACAAGCTTTAGATTTTGCTAATTGTCAGCCGTTTAACTATCAACGACAGCTATTTATTCACAATGGATACATCGAGAATTTCCGCAAGTCATTACACAGAAAAATTCGCAGTATATTAAGTCCTGATTTTTACGAACAAATTAATGGTAATACAGATTCGGAACACATATTTGCGCTGCTACTTTCTCAAACTCAAATCAATAAACATCGACCTCCAGAGTCTGCTTTACGCAATACTTTAGTAACTTTATTAGAAATGGCAAAACGCCATCAAGTCAAAGTTTCAGCCAACATCGTATTCAGTGATGGAAATCGTTTGATTGCTTCGCGCTTTTCTAGCAATGCGCCTGCTCCTTCGCTATATTGTCTAAAGGATCATCTAAATTTTCCGAAATCTGTAATCATTGCCTCTGAACCGTTATTTACTGGTAATTGGACGGCTTGTCCAGAAAATAGCATTATCAGTGTGGGAGAAGACTGTGATTTACAGATTAAACCAATCTAGTGTAAAAGAGACTCTTGTTCGCGATTTGGTTGAATGTCGTCTGAAAACCTGGAAGCTGTTCGAGGGTATGGACGAATCTACATTTTGTAGTCAGCCTCATCCTGAGTTTAGTCCCGTTGGTTGGCATTTAGGACATATTGCCTATACAGAGTCTTTATGGTTATTAGAACACAGCGCGGGTTTGCCCTGTTCGTTCCCCCAATACCGGAAACTATTTGCGGCTGATGGTTTACCTAAGTCCAAACGTGTCCAGTTACCTAATTTACAGCAAACCCTAGATTACTTGGACAGAGTGAGAAAACAGGTTTTGCAACGCCTAGAAGTTGTTGATATTGAAAAAGAAGAAGGTCTTTGGCGCTTTTTAATTCAGCACGAAAGCCAACACTGCGAAATTATTAGCTTTGTGCTGGAATTGATCAAGTGGGAAAAGGGGGAGATCGAAGAGATAGGGGAAAACATTAGTTATGCCTCTACAATCAAAAATATTACGGAGATGATTCTCATCCCGGCTGGTGAATTTGCACAGGGAAGTGATGATATATATGCTCTGGATAATGAGCGCCCTGGACATCAAGTGTATTTAGAGAGTTATTATATTGACCGATATCCGGTGACTTGTGGACAGTATCGGTTATTTATGGAGGCTGGAGGCTACCAAAATTCTCAATGGTGGTCGGAAGCTGGATGGAAATGGCGCGAAACTGAACAGGTGATTAAACCACTTTACTGGTCTGGTGATGGCAATTGGGATAATCACCCGGTTTGTGGTGTCAGTTGGTATGAGGCCGAAGCATATTCGCGATTTGTGGGGAAGCGACTACCTACAGAGTCTGAGTGGGAAAAAGCCGCTAGTTGGGACGCAAAAGCTGGTTGTCGTCGCATCTATCCTTGGGGAGATGAATCACCAACTTTTGAAAATTGTAATTGCGATCGCCTCATTGGTCACACGACACCAGTAGATACATATCCAGGCGGACAAAGTGCCTATGGCTTATACGATACCCTCGGTAATGTTTGGGAGTGGACGGCTTCCTGGTTTGATGGTTACGAAGGTTTCCAGAGTTACCCTTACATCGGTTATTCCCAAGTTTATTTTGACTACAAGCACCGCGTTTTAAAAGGCGGGAGTTGGGCTACACGTCATTGGGGACTGCGTACTAGTTTTCGTAATTGGTATTATCCGGGCGTGTATCAAATTTTCGCTGGGTTTCGTTGTGCCAAATCAGAAATACTCAGTAGCGGTTTTAATGAGACAATTCTTAATGATAGGTTAAAAGCTTAATTAATCTGGCTCAGGCGTGATGTTATGAGCTATGGCTATGTGTTTCACTGGCTGGGGTAAAGGTTTGCTCTAAAAATAAACCTAAATATACCAATTCTGCAAAAGAAGGTTAAAGATAATCTCTTTCTTGATTACGAATTACGTCAAGCCTGCGGCATAGCTTTAAAGCGGAGCATCATTACGAATTGGTATCACACACGATGGAGGTTGAATGTCAATATCTAAAGCTGCTAGCAGCAAAGTTACTTCCCCAAAAAGCATTGAAGAACGCTTGCAGATCGAGCGTCTAGTACCAGCAACTGAAGTAGTTACATCTCATGCTGGGACTGATGTGATTCAGGGATTAACTCAAACACCCAAAACCCTTCCCACCCGATACCTTTATGATGATCGTGGATCGGAGCTATTTGAGCAAATCTGTGAATTACCAGAATATTATCTGACACGCACCGAAACGAAAATTTTACAGCAGTATGCTGGTGAAATTGCCAGAATAACTGGCCCTTGTGAATTGGTAGAACTTGGCAGTGGTAGCTCTACCAAAACCAGAATTTTACTAGAAGCCTATCAGCAATTAGGCTATCCCCTGCTATACGTACCGATTGATGTGAGTGCAGGGATATTAGAAAGTAGTGCTAGGCAGCTATTGGCAGATTACCCGGATTTAAAAGTTAATGCACTTGCCGGAACCTACGAATTAGCCTTGGCACAAATGTTGCCATCGCCATTACCCTGTCGGATGATTGGTTTTATCGGCAGCACTTTAGGTAATCTCAAGCCCCAAGAGAGTGATATTTTCCTATCTCAAATTACAAATGCTCTGGAAGTAGGGGAGTATTTCTTATTAGGGATAGACTTACAAAAGCCAAAATATATCTTGGAACCAGCTTATAACGACAGTCAAGGGGTGACCGCGGCGTTTAACCTGAATATTTTGGAGCATTTAAATCAGCGCTTTGAGGGGAATTTTGACCCGACGCAGTTTGAACACTGGTCGTTTTATAACGAAACCGAAAATCAAATTGAGTCGTATTTACGCAGTTTGCGATCGCAATCTGTAGAATTATCCGCTCTCAACCTCACGGTTAATTTTGCTTTAGGGGAGACTATCCACACGGAAATTTCCCGCAAATTTGACCTCAACACGATTCAAAAACAACTCACTGCACGGGGTTTAGTACCTCTGAATGTGTGGACTGATCCGAATCAGTGGTTTGGTTTGTTACTTTGTCAACGGCAAGCTTAAAGAGGCAGGGGAGCGGGGAGCAGGGAGCAGGGGGGAGTTAGAAATTACTTTAAACTTCCGGTTACTTAACAACCTTTCCTCTTCTCCCCTGCACCCTGCCCCCTGCCCCCGTTCCTCTTCTCCCCTGCACCCTGCCCTCGTTCCTCTTTTTCTGTAACTTTGCCAAACGATACAAAAAAATGTCCCACTTTTTGCCAAGATAATAGTATTATTTTCCAAAAATTCAATTGGCAATAATCGGCATGAGTGAAAAACTAATAGAAAGCAACGGGAAAGGGTTCCTCGTTCTACTTTTGCCAATCTCGTTTTTGATTATTTTCCTGGTTGCTACCTGGAGAATTTTACTGGCAATTCTGATGCTGGCCATTGGTTTCCAAGTTTGGCAACAATATCAATGGCAACAGTGGTCTGGGCAAGTTAATCCGGTTTTCCATCAAATGATTCGGGAAACTCAAGGCAAAATTACGCCAATGGATTTGGCACTGAGGGGAAATTTTTCTGGAACAACGGCAAAACGCTATTTAGATAGCAAGGCTAGTGAATTCGGTGCCAGTATACAGAATTCACAAGAGGGGGGTGAGGTTTATTACTTTATTACTGCCAGCATTCTGGGCGATATCCTTGATAGTAGTGAACCAACTCCAGAAATTTCGGCTCAACCAGTTACTAAAACTGCGCGACCGCTCTTAGCTGCCCCAGAACCCCAGCGAGTAGAGTCAGAACCGACAACCGAAGCACCACCGCCAGAAACCCATCAAGAAGTTAAGCGATCGCTAGAACAGCAGTTAATGTTTGGTTCTCTGATCCAATCAGAACTTGCCAAACGATTAAATGTTTATTCCAGCACAGTCTACAAACGGCGCAATGATCCAGAGTTTCCAGAGTGGTGTCGTAACAAAGACCCTGATGGTATCGCCTGGACATACTCGGAAAAAACTAAGGAGTTTTTCCCATTAGAGGAAGGTTAAAAATTATTAATTTCTAATTTTTAATTTTTGATTCCCTACCTACGGCTTCGGTGATGGAAGTTAACTGATTCTCTTCTAGCTGTGAAAGCAAACCTGCGAGAATTCGGCGTACCATCATCGGGCCTTCGTAAACCCAGCCTGTATAGACTTGAATTAAACTTGCCCCGGCAGTGATTTTTTCCCAAGCGTCTTCCGGGGTAAAAATGCCCCCAACACCAATAATCGGGATTTGTCCTTGGGTTTGCTGCCAAATAAACCGAATGACCTCAGTGGAGCGATCGCGTACTGGCGCACCGCTAATTCCGCCGGCTTCTGATTGGGGTGATTTACCTGTTTGGTTAATTACTTGAGTTTTCAGTCCATCACGGCGGATGGTGGTGTTGGTGGCAATAATTCCGGCTAGTTGGTAAGTTTTCGCTAAACCAATAATGTCAGCGATCGCCTCCCATTCTAAATCCGGCGCAATCTTCACAAAAATTGGCTTTTGTGTCTGGTTTTCCTGTTGTAATAAATCCAAGATAGAACCGAGCATGGCAGCATCTTGGAGCGATCGCAATCCCGGAGTATTGGGAGAAGAGACATTAACGACAAAATAGTCGCCTAACTCTTTGAGTAAGCGAAAACTGTTAAGATAGTCTGCTGAGGCTGCTTCTAGTGGTGTAACCTTGGATTTACCCAAATTTATACCTATGGGAATTGACCAGGCTAAATTTTGCCTCTCTTGTGATAACCTTTGTGCCATTGCTGCGGCTCCACTATTATTAAAACCCATGCGATTTAGAGCAGCGTCATCCAATGGCAAGCGAAATAAACGAGGGCGGGAGTTTCCTGGTTGTGCTACAAAGGTGACAGTACCTAGTTCTGCAAAGCCAAAACCGAGACTAGACCAAATGTTGGCAGCAACTCCGTCTTTATCAAAACCGGCTGCTAATCCTAAAGGGTTGGTGAAATTTAGCCCAAACAAATTTTGTTCCAGGCGTGGATCTTTCAGACACAAGGACTGTTGTAGACGTTGATTTAACCAATGAGCCGAAGGGTTGCTAGTTTGTGAAAGCCAGCTTAAACTCCGAATCGTCTGCTGATGTAACCACTCTGGATCTGCTTTGACCAGATTGAATAGTAGTGGACGAATTGCAACTTGATAAATATCCATGTAAATTTACCCAGAGTGTACGGTAATTAACCGTAGTTATATTGAGTCAGGATGTTTTCTGGGCATCTTAATATATTGCAAGCTAAGTTGATCAATAACTCAGATGGGGCAGCCACAAAAATCTCTAACCGACGAACAACAGATATTGGCCTTGTGCAGCGTCCTCAAAAGCCTGAGAGAAGAGGATAATGTTGACGTTCTGATTTCAACTACGATTTCTTATATCCAACAACAGTTTGACTACAGTGTAATTTGGATTGCTCTTTATGATCGCCTCAAGCACACATTAACTGGCAAAGGCGGCATTACACCTGAGCAAGATACGAGTTTTTTAGACCAACGGGTTGTTCTTCATCCAGGCGATATATTAGAGCAAGTTGTTATTGAACAAGGGCCATTAGGTGTAGTAGATTTACGTAACGAAACTCGTGCAAAAACATGGCAAGAATTTGGCAAAAAACATAACATCCAGGGAACAATTTTTTGGCCAATTCGCCATAAAAACCGTTTTTTAGGTTTACTGTTACTCGGTTCCGAACGTTGGGGTTACTTACTTCCAGGAGACTCAAAGACAAGATTAACAATAGTTTTAGGACAACTAGCGGCAGTTCTCTATCAGCAAGAGATAGATTTGCAGCAAAAGCAAACCAAACGCCCTGATGAACCATTATTAACATTACTAGAAAATATCCGTGTCCTCAATAATCTAGATCAAAGACTCAAAGCAGTAGTAGAGGCAACTCATAAATTTGTCTCTCCCAGTCGGACAAATATTTATTGGTTTGAGCGACAAGGGCGTTACTTTTGGTGTCGGATGAGCGATCATCTGGTGAATATCGGTCGTGATTATGGTGACCAAAAACCAGCACCAGGAATGACAGTGCAGGAGTTGAGCGAATTGTATTATGCTTTGTCAGTAAATAAAATTGTCTGGATTGGTGATGCACGTAGTTCTCTCAAAAGCCATTTTACGGCCAAATTGTTAAAACGTTTGCAGGTGCGATCGCTATTGGCAGCTCCCATTATTTGGCACAAGGATCTACTAGGTTTTTTGGCGGTGGAAGATCATCAACCGCGAATTTGGGCAGAGGCAGATAAAAATTTTGTCCAAGGTGCTGCGGGGCTAATCTCTTTAGTTGCTCCCATCGACAGCATGGAAAGCACTATTAAACAAATTCAAGATGATACTCAGCTGACTAGCCAAGTTGCCCAAGCTATTTATCACCAAGATGAATTTAACGAAACTCTTCGCACCTGTGCAAAGAAAGTTCTGGCTCGATTGGCTGCTACCCGCCTTTTACTATTACAATACGACGCTGACCAGAATAGTTATCAAATTATCTACCAAAGTCAACCTCATAATCGCCGACCTTTGACATTCCCTCTCCATGATCTCCTAGAAGTGGATACTTCTTTATTAAAGTATGCTAAGACCGCGGTGGAGGTAGAGAAATTAGACGAAGACTTGCGGTTTTTTAACTGGCGACATCCCCTAGTAGAACATGGTGTGCGATCGCTGTTAATTTGTAATTGTACTCAAGGTCATGAACCAAAAGTGCTGATGCTGATCGCTCACGAAACTCATCGCAGCTGGTCAACCTTGGAAAAAGAGCTGCTGTGGGTAGTTAGTCAACAAGTTGGCGTGATTGTCCAGCAATGGCAACTGAAAACTGATAATGAGCAGCAGCGAAAGGTATTGTACAGCATTCAGCAATGCCTGCGAATACTGGAACAGAGCGAGCAAAGTCAAACAACTCAAACCGGGGCAAAGTATTTAGAACGTACTGTAATCAAACAAATAGCATCTGTTCTCGACTGTCCCTTGGTACTGATGTTATCTTGGTCTTCTGGTCAGACTCATGCAGAAATCATCGAATCAAGCACTGATCATAAATTTGCAATTGTCGCGGAAGCAAAAGTAACTGTTAAGTCTGAAGCTCTTATCCAGTGGGCGCTTGCCCAAAATGGTTACCTGAGTTTAACCGTGGATGATTTACCAGCGGACACTAGAAAATGGTTTAATGGTTCAGGAATTGGTCAGATTTTAATCATTGCCTTACGTACTGCTGCTGTTTATCAACCTACAGGCGTGGTAGTGATAGCAGACCATCTACAACGTCAATGGTCACAGATTAGTCTTGATGCTACAGAAACGCTGGTTATCCAATTAGCTTGGTCGCTGCGTCAACAGCAAATTACCCAACTGTTAGAGTCTACTAACCAGAAATTACAACAACTCAATTGGTACAAACATAGTCGTCTTGAGGAAATTCAAAGAACGACAGCGCTGTTACTGGGACAAATACATGATTTGGGTATTCCCAGTAATGATCTGACTCGGACACGTTACCAGTTACTATTGCAGCAGTTAGACCAGACCACGGCCTCCATAACTGGATTACTCAAGCTTGAACAATGGCAGTTACATAAGAGTGGGGAAACTATGCCCCTCTCCAGTTTACTCAAGCGATCGCTTGAACGAGTAGAAATTTTATTTCAGCAACACAAGTTATGGGTGGGTGTGCATGGTTTGGGACAATCGGGTGCAGAACCAGAAGCAATAACGAGTTCTTCATTCCTACCAGGGATTCAGACCTCAACCTATCCCTCTTCAATGGCGATTACTGGAGATATTGTCAAAATTGAATTAGTTTTGCATGAATTATTAGTGTTTGCCTGTCAGCGTTCTCAACAAGGTGGCAGAATTGATATCTGGTGTCGCCGTTTAGATGAGCAATTACTAGAGTTATCAATTACAGATAATGGCACCATTGAAGCACAGCTACTCGAAGAGCTACATTACAATACACCCAAGGATGTGCTAGAACTTTCTCTCCTCAAACAACCTCCAGGCTTACACCTGCTCATCTGTCAAAACCTCATGCAGGAACTAGGAGGAGAATTATATATCTATCAGTTACCCGATAGCCGGGTAGTCAGCCGCTTACTGTTGCCATTAGCTGCTAAAAATTATTAGAAAATTATGATTCAGGTGTCCACCTTTGGAGCAAAATCGATATAATAATTCTCCATCGCTCTCAAAATTTACCCTCAAATCTGTACGGTATTCATCATGGGACGAATTCGTTCTAAATCAGACCTACCGAGCAAAATTTGTCCGGTATGTCAACGTCCCTTTACTTGGCGAAAGAAATGGCAAGATTGCTGGGATGAAGTGAAATACTGCTCAGAACGTTGCCGTCGTCGTCGTTCTGAGACTAAAAATTAAAGGGACTGGGCTGGCTGGACTTGGGAAAAAGTTTCCTCATAACCAATACCCAATTTATGGTAAAACGAACTGCAACAACAGACGCAAATAGCGCAAGGGTTATAGATGAATTTACAGGTGCAACCTAAAGTAATTATTCATGGAGGAGCTGGTAGTTCTCTCCACGGTAAAGGAGGATTAGAGTCGGTGCGCCGATCTCTCTATACGGTAGTAGAGGCAGTCTATTCTGTTCTACTGTCAGGCGCAACTGCATCTGATGCGGTGTTGCTGGGTTGCCAAATGTTAGAAGATGACCCCCGCTTTAATGCTGGTACTGGCTCGGTACTGCAATCTGATGGTCAAATCCGCATGAGTGCTTCTTTGATGGATGGCACATCAGGGCGTTTTAGTGGTGTGATTAATATTTCGCGCGTAAAAAATCCCATTGAGTTGGTACACTTTTTACAAAGTTCACCAGATCGGGTACTTTCCGATTACGGGGCTGCTGAACTGGCACGGGAATTACAAGTTCCCAGCTACAATGCTTTAACTGATTTAAGATTAAATGAATGGATGCAAGAGCGCCGGGATAATTTTAAAAGCACAATGGCTGGGGTGGTAGCGGAACCAGAATTAGTAGAAAGTAGTAATGCTGGACGTGGAACCATTGGTGTAGTCGTTTTAGATTCTTCTGGTGGGTTGGCTGTTGGCACTTCTACAGGCGGTAAAGGTTTTGAGCGCATTGGTAGAGTCAGTGATTCTGCTATGCCCGCAGGTAATTATGCTACCAGTCATGCAGCAGTCAGTTGTACTGGTATTGGGGAAGATATCATCGATGAGTGTTTAGCCGCCAAGATTGTGGTGCGGGTGACCGATGGAATGTTGCTCCAGGATGCTATGCAGCGCTCGTTTACAGAAGCGAGTAAAAATCAGCGCGATTTGGGCGCGATCGCGTTAGATGCCACTGGCGCGATATCATGGGGAAAAACTAGCGAGGTTTTACTTGCTGCTTACCACGATGGCACAAGTATGGGTGATACTTTGGAATGGAATAATGGAGATTTAGTTGGTTTTTGTTAAGTGTTTTTTTAACGCTGAGGTTCGCTGAGGGAGTGACTCATTTTTGTATTAATTCCAGTGCTTGAGTGAGAATTTCCGGTTTGTTAACCATTGCGGCTAGTTCTTCAGCTTCATAACGCCCTTCTAATGTTTCAAGTGCCGCTTTTTTGATGGCTATTTCATATCCTTGTTGCAGAATATCCATTAATTCTGCTGGGTTTAAGTAATTACCACCTGATTTGCGGTGCTTGTTTGTTTTGTTGATTTCTCTGACTGCATTTTCTATGGAAATCTCCCAAGAACGAGTGGAACGGTTTTCAGCTTGTTGTTTAATTAAATGGATGAGTAGAATTACGCCATAACTATCAATTTTATTGATTTTGTCACTGAGGCTCATTTCTTCTAACTCATCCACTAATAACAAAGCCTCTGGAATTTTACCCTGTTGTAGAAGCTCTCTGAGTTCTAGTAGTTCTTCCATATTGAATCAGCCGTTTTGACTGCAAGTTCTCTTCAGTGTTCATCGGTGGATTTGTTATCCAGTTTTTTATTTTGCCAATTTTGTTTAATCACTTGACGACTACGGGCAATTACTAAAGAATCATGAGGTACATCTTCTGTCACAGTTGAACCTGCGGCGACATAAACGTCATCTCCCAATGTAACTGGTGCTACTAAAACACTATTGGAACCTGTTTTCGTGCGATCGCCTATATGAGTAGGATGTTTTTTCACACCGTCATAGTTAGCAGTAATTGTACCTGCACCAATATTTACTTTATTGCCTGTGGTTGTATCACCTAAGTATGATAAATGTGCTGCATTAGTGCGATCGCCTAACTGAGTATTTTTCAACTCCACAAAGTTACCCACACGGCAATTAGCACCGACTACTGCATGACCTCGTAAATGAGCATAAGGACCAATTTTGCTGCCTGTCTGCACAAGACTATCTGTAACTACAGAATACTGCACAGTCACATTTTCACCCAATTGACTATTTTCAATTAAACTCCCAGGGCCAATGCGACTTCCTGTTTGAATAGTCGTATTTCCCCGCAGGTGGGTTTGAGGTTCAATAATCACATCTGGCTGTAATTCCACGGTGTCATCAATGGTAATGCTGTTAGGGTCGATGAGGGTAACACCAGCCATCATCCATTTTTCCTTGACACGCTTTTGGAGAATTTCGTCAGCCGCTGCTAGTTGCAGGCGATCATTAATCCCCAGAATTTCTTGGTAATCTTCCACATCAACAGCCATCACCTTGCCGACTTGGGTCACAGCATCGGTGAGGTAATATTCTTTCTGGGCATTATTTGCCTGTAAGTGGGGCAGAATCTGAGCTAATTTCTGCCAATTAAAACAATAAACCCCAGCGTTAATCTGACGATTTTGTTTCTGAACAGCAGTACAATCCTTCTCTTCCACAATTTGCTGCACAATATCTTCACTATTACAAAAAACGCGCCCGTAGCCCTTGGGTTCAGTTAGGTGTGAGGTGAGGATGGTGGCAGCGTTCTGATTTTCTTGGTGAGTTTGTAATAGCTGTTGCAGTGTTTGGGTGCGTAATAAGGGTATATCCCCATTTAAAACTAGCAAATCACCGGTGTAATCCTCTAGATGGGGTAATAATTGCTGGATAGCATGACCTGTACCCAGCTGTTGAGTCTGTTCGACAAACTCCAAGTTAGGGTACTGCATGGCTGCTTTGACTTGTTGTGCTTGATACCCCACAATCACCATCCGCCGTGAAGGTGAAAGCGGTTCTACACTATCGAGGACTCTCTCAACAAGCGATCGCCCACCCAAAGAATGTAAAACCTTGGGTAGGTGTGATTTCATCCTGGTGCCGCGTCCCGCCGCTAGAATTGCTACAACTACCATAATTTAGCTATCAGCTATCAGTGAAGTACGTTTTCGCGCTTGATACTTGAATATATTTAGCTTAAACGAAAAGCAGCCCACACCAAAATTCCCAGGCAGGAAGCTTTTGGAATATTCTCTCTATTCACAATCCCTAATCTCCATTACTAAAGCGAATAAACTCTGTAAACTGCCGGACTAATTTGGGATTACGCCAACCTAAATCAGTTTCTTGCTGAATTATAGATAGTGCCTCTTGTGAGGTAAACGCTTTTTTATAGGGTCTTTCGCTAGTTAAAGCATCGTAAATATCAATTAGTTGGAATATTTGCGCCAGTATGGGAATATCATCCTCTTTTAATCCATCCGGATAGCCTGAACCATCCCAACGCTCATGGTGATGGCGAATAATGGGAATTACACCCCGCATACTACGGAGTGGTAGGCAGATTTTTTCCCCAATTAAAACGTGTTGCTTCATAATTTCCCAATCTTCGGGGGTGAGTTTGCCTTTTTTCAGTAGCACCGCATCGGGAATCCCCACCTTGCCGATATCGTGAAGATAACCGCCCCACATTAAATCTCGAATTTTGTAGCGTGATAGATTAAGGTATTCACCAAAAGCCTGTCCTAGTTTAACTAAACGTTCGCAGTGATCGCCTGTATTGGGGTCACGGCTTTCAATCGCCCTAGCAACAGAAAACAGCACCTTCTCAGCGTGGTCTAAGTCTTCATTTAAACGCTTTTGCCGCACCAAAGATTTCACACGTGCTGCTAGTTCTACACGGTCAAAAGGTTTGCTGAGAAAATCATCCGCCCCTACTTCAATTCCCCGGATGCGCGATCGCCTGTCATTTAAAGCTGTAATAAAAATTATCGGTATTAGCCTAGTTTGTTCATCTTGCTTGAGCTGCTGGCAAACTTCAAACCCATCCATTCCCGGCATCATGACATCGAGCAAAATTAAATCTAGTTGTTTTTGTTTTACTGATACCAAAGCGGTATTACCACTATCAGCCTCGATAACTTTGTACCCTTCCATCGTTAACAGAGCAACAGCAGTCATCCGACTGGCAGTGTTATCGTCAACAACTAAAACTGTCGGCAATTCTGAATCAAAACCGTCCACTAGTATAGAATCTGTGCTTTGTGGAGTTATAAAACTTAATGTATTGTAGCCATAATTAATATCAGTTTTCATCGAATTAGGAACTACTTGTGTCTGTTCAATCAGAAAATTACCTTGAGATAAGTCTAAAGCAAAACCTGTTAAATTTGGCAATTCTAATACGTGATTGGAATCAATATTATGTACTTTGTTTAGGGGGTTTGACCCTCTAAATTGTTCTTCAGTAGAGTTTATAAAGTTGTAACTCCATGAAATCACAAAAGCACCCCACTTTTAAAAAAAGTTAACAGTGTCCGACTGCAAAAACAAATTTAGGACTTCACCATATTACACTTAAAATTCATACAAGTTGTAGATATTCCTTAAGGCTAGTTTTCTCAACTGCTGATTAAAATTTTTAATTCGCAGCTTATTTTAAGGGATAAATAGTTTTAGCAGTTTTCAGCAACACATCAAAAATCGCTACGTAAATATTAATAATATAAATATATTGTGATAAAAATTGCTAGTTTTTTATCTCATTATGAAAAGTTGATAAACTTAAGCATCAGTCAAATCAGCTTTTTTACTGAGATTACCTCATATATAGCTATAAATGCCTAAACATATTATCATCGTTTTAACAATATTAAAATAGTGTATTCGGAGTTGATTATTTTACATTTTTCAAATGAAAATGCTATACATCAGCAGTTATAATAATTTATGTAGTTCAAATTACATAAATTACATTAAGCATAATTTAACAAATCTGGTATTACATTTTTAATTAGTTTATTTCGAGTAATTTATGACTGACACCCAATTAGTTGTTTCCCCAGCTTGGCTTTTTGAACATCTTAACGATCAACATATCGTTATTGTGGATTGTCGCTTTTCTCTGGCTGACCCTCAACTAGGAAAACAACAATACCAAACAAGTCACATTGAAAATTCCTATTATTTAGATTTGAATCAGGATCTTTCCAGTCCTGTATGTAAGCATGGCGGTAGACATCCTTTACCTAATGTCAATGATCTAGCTCACAAGTTATCAGCAATGGGGCTGGATTCCCAAAAAAGTTTAGTTGTTGCTTATGATGATTCGCGTTTGGCTTTTGCATCTCGTCTTTGGTGGTTATTACGCTATCTAGGACATAAGCAAGTAGTTGTATTAGATGGAGGATTTACAGCATGGCAAAAAGCTGGTTATGCCGTCACAGATGTAATTTCGCTACCCAAGGAAGGTAATTTTATCCCCAAAGTAACACCAGACATGGTAGTAGATATTGAGGCTGTAAAAAGTCGCAAAGATTCACCAGAAGTAGCTTTGGTAGATTCCAGAGAAAGCGATCGCTATCGAGGAGAAAGAGAGCCAATAGATAAAATTGCTGGTCATATTCCTGGTGCAGTTAACTATCCTTGGCAGGAAATTACAAACTCTTCTGGTTATCTCCTTTCCCCATTAGAGCAACGCCAACGGTGGGAGAAACTAGAAACATCTGAAGAAATTTTAGTTTATTGTGGTTCTGGTGTAACTGCTTGTGTGAATTTACTTTCTTTGGAACTAGCCAATATTCACACAGGAAAACTTTATCCTGGTAGTTGGAGTGACTGGATTAGTTATCAGTAGGCACTAGCACCGCAGGGCGGAAGTCAAAAGTTTAATTGTAAAGGCTTTTGATTGACTTTGAATGGGTGGTTTATTTACGCCTCATACCAATTATGTGTGAGGCTGCATATTATTTCGACCCCACCTTCTACCGCGCAAAATCCGGTTCTCTCCTCGCTTGCACCGGAGGGTTAGGGTGGGGTTCTTTTTCTGCATCTTTATCTAAAATTGGTATCAGCACCCAGCATATTTTCAAAACTGACCTAATCGCCAATTGTAGTTAATACTAAAAAACCAGCCATCAAAATTAATATTTTTGTCTGTAGAACCACCTAACCTCAAGCCGCTTTGTAAATTAATACTGCTATAGTCAGATACTTGGTAAATCAAGTTGCCAAATAGCTGATGAGAATAGTCATTTCGTTGCCTTTGCGTAAAGTCTGACAAGTTTAACTGGTAATTAAGACCGACTTGAAGAGGCTGTTGCAAGTAGTAGTTTAAAGAAACCCGCCCAGAATTGATCATCCGACTACGGCTATTTGGCTCTGCAAAATTTAGTTTAAACTCATAAAAACTATTTAAGATTAATTGTGGAGTTAAGGGATCTCGCCGTCCCAAAGACAGCCACAGAGAATTTTCACCTAAAAAGCGCTCCCCGGATGTGGGGCTTTGCCTATCGCTATTATTGGCATAGAACAACTGTTGATTACTCCAGCCAATTCTTCCATGCATTCGTGGCGATAGCTGTTGGTAAACACTCAGGTCGAATTTTATGCGGTTGTAATTATAGATTGATTGCTCTACATAACGAACCAAGTTGCCATCAACTGATCCATGTAAAAAAGTCTGAGATCCCAAGGGAAAATATACAGAGGCTAGTCTCAGTCCATAAAAAATCAAGCCATCTTCTATGGGAGCAAGATCAGAAGAAAAAAGATTGCTGGTATGGTAATAGCCGAAACGAGCTTGTAAATTGCCTATAGGTTTAAACTCAGGCACAGGTTTTTCAGACACCCGCAACTTCAGATCCTGAAAGCTATCTAAATCCTCAGTGATTAGCTGTTTTCCCTCGCGCAACTGCCACCTTAGCCCTTCTATCCTTTCAGCTTTATCTCTCTGGGGTTTATGCAAAAGTTGCTCTATTAGTATTGGGGAAAATGCTAAAAACTCCCTGGGCTGCGCTTCTATCTGTAGTGATTCATTCAGATATTGACTATTGCCAGTATTTTGCCTTACCGAAACATGAGATTCAGGAGTGAACTGAGGCGTTAGTGACTCAAGCTTCTCTGGAAAAGATTTTGTATCTAAATTTACAGCCAAAGCCCTATCTACCGCAATACCGCAACCGTTTCCACTACTTGAAGCTAACCAAATGGTAAACAACAAATGTGTCCAGTCCTTGGGTTGCATAATTTTTGCTCATTTTGGTAGGCTCTATTTACCCAATTATGCAAAATTTTAATTTATCACCCTCTTACAAGAGGAATAAAAGAGCGTTATAGCATACCCAAAATCAAAGCGCCCTCCCATTTGGAAGAGCGCTTTGAAGTCGCAGAGAAGTTATTGTCTATGTCTCAAAGAATTAACCGTTGATAGCAGGTGCAGTTAAAGCAACTGGAGCAACATCAGCAGCAGCCAAGTCTAGGGGGAAGTTGTGAGCGTTACGCTCGTGCATTACTTCCATACCCAAGTTAGCGCGGTTGATTACGTCAGCCCAGGTAGCGATAACGCGACCTTGAGAATCAATTACTGATTGGTTGAAGTTGAAACCGTTCAAGTTGAA
>REBL01000209.1 GCA_007692755.1 Nodularia sp. (in: cyanobacteria)
AAAAGAACCCCACCCCCAACCCCCTCCCCGCAAGCGAGGAGGGGGCTATGATATACCTTATATGATTAGGAAACGCTATATTGTATTTCACGAATATATTTGATTTAGAAGTTTGTTTGGATGAATAAGAATAAGTTTTGTAGTCAGGGATAAAGCCTTTTTTGAGGACTAAAGTCCTCACTACGAACTTGAATTACTTTAACTCACACCAATTTTCTCATTAATAGTCATTATCAGCTACACAAATTCCTTTACATTTAATCCCGTTCGTAGCGGTGCGCTGACAATGGGGACATAAAATTTTTTCGTCTTCTGTTTCCTGATTTATATTTATGCTAGTGCTGGCCTGTAATTTGTCTTTTTCGTTCTGGGGGTTGACAGTCATAAGAATAAAGGAAGTCTCTGCTGTTTTCATTCTACAAGTTAAATAAAACTCAGGTTTCTCCTAAGTTGTCGCCGTGCAGGACACTATCAAAAATTTCACACGCGTTAGCCAACCGGCGCGACAAGGCTAAAATGCTGTAATTGAAGTTAGGTTGAGCAACGCAAAACCCAATACTGATAAAGAGTTTGGATTTATTTACGTCAAATCAACCTACATCTTAATTACGAACTACGAACTACGAATTAATCCTCGTGTTTTTTCACAGCCTGCACAGCTGCATCAGCATTCACCAGTCCTCGACCAAAGAGGTGTTGTTGAACTTGTCTTGATTGTGAACCGTAGGATTTGATATCTTCATCGGAGATACTCAGCCCTTGATAACTGGCTGTAGATTTGAGGATATCAGTTAAGCGATCGCGATTTAATCTTCTTTGACGATCTTCTCCTTTCATTAAGGCCACAACCCCAGAAACGGCTGGCGCAGAGAAAGATGTGCCTTCTACCCACCAATATTTACCCTTGAGATCAACTACACGAGACCAACGCGACGTGGGATTTGGTATCCCTTGCCAAAAAGCACTTAGCCAAGTTCCACCTGTGGTGGGGATTCCACCTAACAATCCTGGTGTATCTAAATCGCCTCCTGGTGCAACTACATCTAATCCCACTCCGTAATTACTGTAAGGCGCACGATGACCCCTGAAATTAGTTGCTCCCACAGCCAAGACTCCTGGATAAGCCGCAGGGTAAGCTGCTCGGTCACTGTTAGAATTACCAGTAGAGGCGACAATTACCAAGTTAGGATAGGCTTTGAGAATGTCAGCGATCGCTTGTTCTTCTTCTTCATTCGGCAACATTGCACCCAAGCTGAGATTAATGATATCAGCACCGCGATCAGCTGCATAGCCCAGGGCTTCAATATAACTAGCAGTGGTAATACTACCATTTAAACCAAATACCCGCACTGGTAAAATTTGAGCGTTGGGCGCTACACCGACTAATCCTTGACCATTGTTTGATTTAGCTGCAATCGTACCACTGACATAAGTACCATGAAATTCGCCTCCGACTCGGTTAGTGCGGATTGTGTAACGTAAACTATTGGCGATTTCTTCGATTGATGCATTTGGATTTCGTCGTCTCAAATTGACGAAATCTCGCGGATATTGCTGGATTAATTTGGCATCCGACAGTTTAAAGGTATCTTGAAATTGTGACCTTAAAATTGCTAGTTCTGTAGGACTAATGCGAGTATCAGCATCACCAATTTTACAGGGGTCAGGGTTATTAGCACTATTAGAAAAATCCCAGCCGTGAACTTCTCCCGGACATTTATCAGCCGCTTGCACTTTATACAAACTATCTGCCAAATCAGGGTGATTCCACTGAATTAAACTATCTATAACTGCCACAACTACACCCTGTCCGCCGTTGCTATTTTTCCAAGCTTCTTTAACGCGGATATCTGTGCGGGGAATAGCCGATTTAGTCGTAGTATTGGGTTTTTGTAAACAGCTTTGTAAGGCATCCCAATTAGGTATATCCTGTTGTAGACATTGTTGCATGGGTGTACTATCCAAATGCCAAGCTAAACCCAATAAGTTACTTTGGGTTGAAGTCTGCCTATTCACTTGGGCAACAGTCTTGGGTATACTCTTATTCGGTTGCCATTGTTCCATGCTCTGGACTTGTTGAACAGTCGTTTCCAAGTTTCTATTACTGACAGACTGCACAAAGTTAGGAGCAACAGAATTTATACCTTTAACCGTAGTAAGTTGGTTAGCAACACCGAGAACTTTTGCACCTTCAGCAACTGTAGATTTAACAAGATAGCGATCGCTATGAAAGCGTAATTTCCGCACAATTTCTAAATTATTTTGCTGTAAAATTTCCGTTCTTTGACTTTCTGATAATTTAGGGTCAAAGCTGAGGATAATCTCATTCGGTAAAACAATTACATCTTGCTCATCACTGCGACTCAATACAGGTAAGGTAGTTTGTACATAGGGTTGCTGCTGAATACTTTGCTGTACAACATTTCCCGATTCCCTTGGCACAGTCACCACAGCATAGTTTTCACCCAAAGGATTGACTATGGCTGGTGTAGTTAATCGTACATTGCGCTGGATATCTTGTTGGAGTTGCAGATATAGCGGTGTGGCCGCCGTTAGACTGCGAGTGGGAGGTAAATCTTTAAAAGATACTGCGATCGCATCTTGCCGTTGATTTAGCGGTATACGTTCTCCTTTATACAGATAAAATAAATCACCGTTTTCTTGTACTTGAGCAATTGCAGATATCCGCTTTGGCATCGAGAATACACCCAAGCCAGACCAAATAAAACCAGTGAGAACAATGCAAGTTGTGATGCGTTTCATAGAGTTGTTTCCTTGTTTTTGTAATTAGATGAACATTTGAAGTTGATTAAATTGGCGGCGTTGCTAAAACCAAGTACGAATTTAGGTGTAGAGACGTTCCATGGAAATTCTCTACAGGGTTTTTGAGATCATCCACTTCTTTTATTCCGATTCCCCAATTAAAGTAAATGCAGCCCAATCTCTGGGATTTGGGTATTTTTTCATAGTTGTTAGCATCGCATGACGTAAAGCAGCGGCTTTATCTGGGTTTTCACTGAAGTTTTGATAAAATTCAGTCATTAAAAATGTAGTTGGATCATCGGATATCTCCCATAAAGCACCCATAACAGTAGGTACTCTGGCGGTAAAGAAAGAGTGTGATAAACCAATTACACTATCACCTGTGATTTTTCCTAATGCTGTATCACACGCACTCATGACTACTAATTCGGCTTTCAGGTTTAAGTTTATAATTTCTTTAGATGTCAACCAACCGTCATCTTGGCTAGAAGGTGCGAGAGCCAATCCTTGTTCATTTTTTGATAGTGTTGTCGTATTTGTAACTATGTGAATAATTTTGGCTTGTGGCATTCGCTGCACAACTGCCAGCATTGAGACGATATGCAAAATGTGGATATGAAGCTAAAACCGGATATGAAGCAAATTTACCAACCCGGTTTTAGCCAAACTGCTTTAACCTTTCTGTATCTTCTCAATGGCACTATCTGCTCTTTGGGCGAGTTCCAATTCTCCTTCTTGGGTGAATAAAGTTGATGCTTTTTGTAAATCAGCGATCGCACCTGGATTATCCTTTAACATGAAGCGGGTAAAACCTCGAAAATAGTACCCATGAGCAAAATTAGGACTAATTTCTAGGGCTTGATCAAAATTCTCCTTAGCTGCTTGATAGTTCTCTAAACTAAAATTGCCTAATCCTTTACCAAGATAAGCATAAATATTATCAGGTTCTAACTTAATAACTTGATCAAAATCAGCGATCGCTTCCTGATAATTATTTTCCTTTAATCTCTTAAAACCCCTTTTAAAGTATATTGAAGCATCATTTGTATCGGTAGAATCAGGAACTTGTGCTGTGACTACAGATGCTATTATTGGCTGATTTGTCAAGAAATTTCTAGCTTCGGCTTTGGGTGTAATTGCCAGTGTACCTAATACCATCATTACTACGGCTAAGTTGAATTTCTGCATTGTTCTTGCTCCTTAATTACTAATTGAGACTACAATTAAGCGCTAGTAAGCATTTTCGCGTTCTATATATCTATAGTTCTCAGCCTTACTTGGGTTATGCAAAAATCAAAGTTTTTCAAATTTCAGATATGTAAAATTGTTGAAATTGAGTTTTTAGTAAGCGTCTCCAGCCCTTTTTTCTCAAGCCATGTCCGTCAGGGCTTTACACTACAAACCTTGAATTATTTATTGAGACTATAGATGTGGAAGAAGTGGAATAGGTATAGGCTCTTTTTTTGAATGTCGAGGAGTTTTTGGTAAGGGATAACTACCTAGATCAGATGATTTTCTTCTTATCCTTGTTAATTGAATGTATCGAAGTATTTTTTTGCATAATTTAATACAGAATTTACGTAATTTTTTGCACATGATTACATAGGATTTTAGATAACAAAAATTTAAGTGACATTTAAATTTTTAGGTGCAGGATGTAATCAATCCTCCAATAGGCTGAATTAATTATATATATTTCTCAGCTTTGAGAGGATATGGAAAAATAGGAAAGATATTACTGCTACTGCTAAAACCAGATATGGATGAAATTGTCGAGTTAAAACAAAAAATGTCGTGATTAATTTAGTTAATCAATCCCATTTCCCTGGCTCTAATTTCTGTCATCACCCGCAGATTTTTACCTTGAGTTTTCAACTCTTCACAGTCAATATTTAAAGCATTTTGTAGCCCATCCCAATAATGCCGTACCATGCGTTCTGATACACAAATATGTTCAGCGATCGCTCTATCCTGTAATCCTTCTTGAAAGGCTAATTTCAATAACTTCAACCATTCTGGCTTGATTTCTATCTCTGTACAATTTTCTTGAATATCTTTAATGTGAGTTAAACCCTGTAAAGACCATTTAACTCTGGTGAGAATTTCTGCCTGACTAAAACTTTTATCGGTTAAAACAAACCCTCCTTGATGTTCATTGATTTCGGATTTTATTTGAATTAAATTATTGATGTATTCACTCTGCACCATAATATTTAATTGGGGATACTTTTTCATTAAAGTCTGTAATAGTTGTATGCCTGTAGAAATTTGTGGTGATTCTCCATGCTTTTCTGGGAGTAAAATATCTGTAATAATTAAGTCAGGTTGCATATTTAAAACCTGTTTTAAAGCGTCTTCAGCCGTCGTTGATGTTATCGTTTTAGCTTCTGAATATTCATCTGTTAGGATGGCAATTGTGCCACTAATACATATTTCATAAAAATCAGTTACTACAATTTGCTGACTCATTTTGGTTGACTCGAATTTTAATAATAGGGAATAGACATCGACCGAATTTAAATATGCATGACCTGAAACCCCTGTAGAGACGTTCCATGGAATATCTCTACATTCTTTTCCACCAGATGTCTAATGGGGAGTGAGAATCATCGACTAGCTAGCACTTTCCCGTCTACGTATTTATACTTCTCAGACCGATTGGGGTTATGCAAAAACTAGAACTACATTTTCATTTCCCTGCTCTCTAATTACCCGATATCTTATTGGCTATGACTGGTTCACATAAACTATGTACAATATCTTGACGAAATGTTTGCAATTCAGCCGAAGGTTGAGGTACAGAATAAACTTGTTGTAATACATCACTCCACAAGTTCTTTTCAGCAAAGTAATTAGCTTTAGCAATAGCGATCGCCTCGGTATTTACACCTGTGGCTTGGAGTTGCTTTTGGATATTTTGCAAATCGGCACTGATGCGATCGCGCTCTAGCTTGTCCATCACTTGAAAGGGGACAAATTGCCTACTATTCACCACCCATTTATAAACTTGACCTGGTTCTAGTGGCTCGCCCATGTAGGTGATATTCTGATGTTTAGCAACTGATTCACGCCATAAATCTGTACTGCTACCTATAGAACGCACTGCTATTGTAGAAGCGTAACCTTGCCAAAGAAACAAAGGGCGATCGCTCCAAACCGTTCTATATGAACGTGGTGCATCTGGAGAAACCATACAGACTAAACTAGCAGGACGAGAACCACCATTACGCGGTTCTATAGGAGGTTCCTTTTTATTAAATAAAATGTGATAAATTTTAGACCATAGAGTTGGTTGTGTTGTTCCTTCCGCTAGTACCAATTTCCCAGGTAAAACAGCTAAACTTGTAGAATATACTGCTGATAAAACAAAAGTAGACAATATGAGTTTACGCATTTTTATTTCTCTGAAAATGGGGAAGGACAAAATAAAACCAAACCGTTGTTGAGGGTAAAAGCCAAGGCGATAGTATCGCTAGAGAAATGTAAAGTTGTAAGCTAACTAATCCATAAAGTCCTGTAATTACAGTTACTATAACTAACCATTTCCATATAGATTTCTGCTTTTTTATGGGCAAGAGATATAGGCTTTTGCCTACTAATATCGCCATAATAATTACCCAGAAATCAGGAATTGGCACAACCAATCTGCGAGTCCGTAAATGATGCGCCATGAAAGCATGAGTCTCACCTCCTGTGATTACCCGATTTTTATTATGAGAACTTTCTCGATTACGCCAGTATTTCAGCGCGGGTGGTAAATCTCTGTGAGAATTATCTTCACCATCTTTGCTAATTCCGGCCTCGTCATATCCTCCCGGCGCAATCATCACGATTTGCTGCTGTAAATTTTGGGGAAGAACTGGATTTTCTAGTAATTGCCAAGCGGGAATAGCGCGATATACTTCCTGAGGGGGAATGGAAAAATCAATAATCGGGTGCATCCACATTTGATGTAGCCAATAACTCAAAGCTGTAATTGGTTGGCGATGCACTCGCCCAGATGACAAAATTGTTTGATGACTCTTGTTACCATCCTTGAGAAAAGCATTTATTTGTTGTAAAAAATCCGTTTGACTATCTAATTGCGGCTGGGGTGAGTTGGGAATTTGTTGTAATTCATAACTTAGGGTTAATAAATGAGAAAAATGCCAAGGCTGAGATTGCCAATCATCCATCGGAAACAATCGCATATACCAAGGCCGAAATTGGATATCACCTTGCAAACTCCAGTCTAAACTAGCAATTTCAGGTAATGCTTGTAACCATTCACCCTTCATATTGTGAGTTGCAGCCAAAACAAACCATGTCGGCTGGGGTGCAGAAATAGCATTTTTGATAGATTCCGCGAGGATGGGATCTGCTTGCTCTTGGGGTCGATCTAATAGATAATCAATACCAATTACCCTAGCATTGTTAGCCACTAACGCATCAACCAAACTCGCCAAATACAGACGATTCATTGGTTTAGGATCAGATATATTCGCTCTTCTAATGGAATTTTCATCAATTTGCACCAACAGGAGGGGGGGATCGGGAACCCTGGCAATTTGACTTGTCAGTTGACGATATACAGCCTGTACCAGTATGCGGCGTTGTAATAGCCATCTTTGGAGGGGGAGGAATAAACTAATGCTTAATATTAATACGAGTGCGATCGCTTCTGGTCGAGTAGGTTTCAAATTTTGATATAGTTGCTTCTTCCTAGATGGCTGAAGACAAAATAAATCTGCTTCTGGATGTCTAAATAAAGAAGGAATTAAATAAGCACTAGGATAAGTAAAATTCTTTTCCAATTTAATATATTGTGTAGCTGTTAATAATGACTCATGCACATCCTTGTATGCAGCCAAAGCTTCCACAAATCGTAAGAAAAATTCTTCAGCCACCCGATTATGAATTGGTTCTCGCATTACTGCCACTTGACTAATACCCAAATCTATGAGTTTGTTAGCAATACTTAAACCCTTACAAGAATTAAAAATTGCTACTTGCAAACCTCTCTCTTTCGCAGTAGTTAACGCAGGTTCAATCTCACTTAATAATAAAGCCGTATTCGGAGCAATACCTAATTCACCACCAGTTAAATTAGTTTCATTACTATGACCAGCAAAAAATAAAATATCCCAGCCAGACTCAGAAGCGATCGCCTGCATAATCTGCGTTTTCAACTCAGCAACACTTTCATGCGATCGCAAACCGACAAAAGTGACATCAGCCACAGAATGCAAAGAAAGAATAGCCTGCTTTTCTGCGGCAAAATTCAAATTAGATTCATCCCCTAAAATTGCTAAAATTCTTGCCTTCCTGGGAGTATTATTTGGCTTTGCATTAGCAATTATTCCTCGCCGATTTAAAGGTGTGCGAACAATCCGAAACTTAGTAGAATCAGGGGCAAATTCCGTACCAATTTCCCATATTTCCCAAGGTAACCGGGCTAAATCCAAACAATTGCAGGTCAGAAAAACATCAGTTTTAATTGCTTTAGCTATAGTGGCTCGAATTTCATATAGCTCTGCACTACGTAACCAGTGATGAAACTCATATACAAGTTGTGCTTCCGCCTCCACCAAACGAGCGTGCCAATCAACAGGCGGTGCAGTAAAACTCCCAATTTCCGCTACGCTTCCGCGCAGTTCCGTATTATAAAAAGCTAAATAAATTCGTTGCCATTCCTGGTACTTTAAATTCAGCGCATCAGGATAAGCCAGCGTCACCCCAATCTGTTGCCCTTGCCCCCAAGACAACTCAAAATAACAAAGCTGATCAAACTGTTGAACCTTGAGATAAAAACTAGAACCAACCATAATTAACTACAGATAAACGCCGACAAAATACACTTTAAACGCTTTCACTGACCTCTGCACCTAGTTGACCTCTGCATCGCGTGGGCTTTTTTTAGACTTTCCAATCAAAGTAAAAGCACTAGAGTAACAACAGGGATGGATTTGAAACGGTAATGCACAATAAACAATCCTCCACGTGGAACGAGATAAAATTACTCGCTAATTCTCTATATTTCTCACGCCTGGGGAGGTTATGCAATTTTTTATGACTTAATCGATTAAATTTTTAACTTGAGAATTTGAGAGTGCTTTTTAGCTGCTTGACAAACCTCTACTTGATTCAGTTCAATAAATACTACGTGCGATATCCGAATTCGTATTTCTATTTTCATGATGAAGCGAAGAAGTTTCTGCCGTTATACTGCACTGGGTTCAGCTTGTTTTGCTGGAGTTGTAGGCAAAGATTTTGCTTCTGCCATAAGTTCTGAATCTTCCCCAGCAAAATCAGTCTATGAATGGGTCGTTTTGTATTGGATGCCATACGACAACGACCTTTGGCCTTTTGGTGAGCCAATTGTTGAAATGCTAACTCGTGGCACACGAAATTCAGCAACTGCTGTAGTTGTCCAATCAGATTATTGGCGTGATTCACAAATGCGCCGTCGTCAGATTGTTAATGGAACTACCCATGAAATTGATATCACAGGGAAAGATAGTAGTGACATATCTACTTTTTCCACATATCTGGATTGGGCATATCAAACATTTGAAGCACAACATTGGGCTGTTATCGTTGTCGGTCATGGTGGAAAGATTAACGAAATCAGTCCTGATGACCACGGATTGAACTTGGGACAAAAAAGAACTTGGATGAGAGTTGACCAGTTTGCCAGTGCGGTTAGTAAGTTTAATCAGGCTACTAACGACAGGGTTGAGCTACTTTTCTTTCAAAATTGTCATAAAGCTACTCTCGAAGTTGTCTACGAAGCTAGAAATTGCGCTCGATATACCCTGGCCTCCCAACTGATTCTGGGCGCACCAAATTACTACTATCAGGGTTTTCTCCATCATCTACAAAAGCCATCAGTTGGCGGACATGAAGCGGCTATGGCTATTATGAATTCTGAGCGGGCTGATATGTATCACACACTCACTCTGGTAGATAACCAAGCTGTTAAAAGTATTCCCGAAAAACTCTCACGGGTGCTTCAGCCCATTCTGGACAGTAGAGTACCAGTAGTCAGGGAATCGACATTCCCAACCTATGAATATTTTGGTGAACAGCATTGCGATGCACTTGTTCTACTTGGCTATCTTGCTCAAATCAGTGGTCAAGGTAAAAATGAGTTGACTGAGTTTGCTGAATTTCTGCGTTCTTCAGTTATCACACATTACAAAACAGGAGGAGAACTTTATGGTCGCCATTTCATTAGAGATTCTGATATGGAAGACTTATGCGGTTTAAGTCTTTATCTTCCAGAAACTGAGCGAGCCATTTCTCATTATAGCGCACTTGCTTTGTATGAAGGAGTTGATTTAGTAAATTTGTATAGAAAAATACTAACCAACAATTGAGCGGTGGGTGGGTTGATAAGCACAGTACAACAATTCTGGCGCAGCGAACGGAAGGAAGCTGCTTGTGGTTCTGCAAACATCATCGACAGCTGCTCACGAACAAAAGTAGTATAGCAGTGACCATAATCTGGGTATTCTATTTATAGTGCGATCGCTTTACCTCATTCAGCAATCAAACTTAGACAAAATAATCAGTTGTTACTAAAAATGTAACCAGATTAACTAAAGCACGCGCCCCGGATAAAATGTAAATGGCGGTAAATTAATTTCCACACCATCCATCAAACTGACACTCACTAAAAACTTTTCATCCCAATTACCCACAACACGGGTAAACAAGTAATTACCACCCTGTTCTTGATTGATTCCCTGTTCCGATAAAACACTTGTTTGGTCACTGACGCGCAATTTTAAATGGCTAGGTAAGGTGTTTTGTGAAGTTGTACCTAAGACTAACAATAATGTCCACAAATGTGGGTCATTTTCAGATAACAAATGCCAAGTCATCGCATACAGGCGTAAGGGAATTCCTGCTAAGAGTAAATCTTGATAAGCACCCCGCGCCTGAGAAGGAATTTCTAAACCTCGGTGTTGTAGTTGGTTAATAATTGTCTGAAATTCTTCTGTAGGACTTCGCATTGCTACCGCAGGAGTGAAACTAGGTAATAATTTCCAGGAAAATTCCTGCGCTAATTCATCTAGTTCATCCCACAACCAACGTCCCACGTTCAAAGCCGGCTGCGTACATAACTTCAATAAATCTTTTAAGTTGGTTTTGAGTCCAGAGTTAGGCGTTTGCTGTTGATAATTATAAATCCAACGAAGTAATTCTGGATTGGTAAATACAGCAGTTCCTTGTTCCCAAGTCAACACTTCCCATAGTTCACACTCAGGTGATTGCAACTGGGGTAACAATGCTATTAATTTACTTTGGATTCTCGATAAAACTTGCACACGATTAGGAGTAATCGCTGGTAAACTAATTGCTTCGGGTTCTAAACAACGCAAATTTAATAATAAATTGTTGGCATCAGAATCAAACCAATTACAAGGTAATTGATAAGTCCAATCGTCTTCCGGCTGTAAATTCGCTCTTACCCGATTTTCCCTGATTTCCTGATAGGATATAAAACCAGAAATTATCGCAGTTCCCTGTTCTTCTAAAACTTCAACCAATACATAAAAATGAGCAGCATATTCTGGCAAATCTAGAACTAATTGAGGGAGAGCAACTTCTGAATCATACAAACTACCAGTGGGAATTAAGCAGACTTTGAATTCACCTACCTGTAAATTAGCAACAACAGGAATTGCGTTAGCTAATGCTGGTTGTAAAACTGTACACTTTTCTCGCTTAATATTGATAGTATCCACTCGTTCTTTCAGCCATTCTTCAAAAGCAAATAGCGCCAAACCATTAATATAAGTTTGCCATTTCCGCGATACATTGATAATTTGATTACTCAGTTCTACCGCCTGAATAACTTGCTCAGATGAAAGATTAATTGCGGCTGGAGACAGAAGTTCGTACTCTAGGTCGAATTGAGAAGTTTGACTTGATAAATTACTCATATTGATACATCCAATGAATCTAAATAACGGCACAATGTTTCTGAAAATAGACTATTTGGGGAATTCTTATTGACTGTTTGAGATTCGATTTCTGCCTCTCTAAATAAAATAGAACTTTGTGTATGTAGTATGGAAGCAAGCTGTTGCTCAAGTTTTTTAAGCCGTTCTGGGTGAGAATAATGTTGTGCTAAATCAGTCACGCGCTTATATAGGATTTTGACAAACTCTCGTTGTACATCAGCACGAAACTCTTTCAACTTCAGTAAGCGAGTTACTGCATATTGCGCCCTTAACTCTAAAATTTGAGCAATTTCTGTCATCGACATTTGTTGACAATGAAATAGTTGGAGTGCTTGTAAGAAAATTTGCGCTCTATTCCCACTCTTCAGTTGTAGCCGATTCACCCACAAAGTTACAACTATATTGAATGCTTGTTCTAAACAAACTAAAAATTGCTCACGATATAAATGCAAGAACTCCATTTGCTCATTTTCATTTTCATCATGGTTTTCCACAGCAGCTATGTCAACAGGATATTCTCTAGCTGTTGGTAAAAAACTACTCTTATTATAAATTCGGTATTCTCGCAGATAAGTAGCCAGCCGCTGTAATTGTGCCATTACAGTTTCATTATCCAGCTTTTGACCAATTTGACTTTGTAAGCTAAAAGCAATTTGCTCTAACTGTTGAGTCGTGGGTTGAGGACATATTCCTAAAGAGCTTTGTTGTAATCTTTGCAATCTATAAACTTCGTGATAACTTTTTAAAAGGGCTAAAAAATCTGCCACTTCTATAGATGTTAAAGAGTGAAACTCTGTAAGAATTTGCTTTAATTTTTTCGGGAGAGTATTATTTAAAAGCGACCAATCAGTGACGCGGTAAAGTCCCAACTCTAACAAAAGTTTATTGAGTTCTGGATGCTGTTTTACCTTGAGATTTATCCAAGTTGCCAGATGACTTTTTGCTGGGTCAAAACTCAACAAAATTCTCCGCCCCAGACATTGATAACTACCTGTTTGCTCTAAACTGCCATCGTCATCTAAGACATACGGTAGCAAATCACTGCAACTAAAACCGTGAGCATTGCCAAATTGGGCTTCTATCTGCCAGCAAACCTGCTCAATTTGCCAGGATATTAAACACAGTAGACAACGTTCTGCTAAACATGATTTGTCAGTAATACTATCTCTGGATAATTGCAGCAGTTCTCGTTGCACCTTTGCATCTGGTACATCACTTTCAGCCGTATATTCGGGAAATTTATCCGCAAAAAAGTCTTTAGCTGGAGTAATTTCCTGGGTTTTTCGCTTTCCGGCAGCATTAATTGTTACTAGCTGCCAATATCTGAATGCAGTACTCATAAGCCATAAGTATTTGGAACCACCTATCAATAGCAGTATCGCCTAACATTCATTCTTAATTCCAGACTTGTACAGCTTATGCAGTTTTGGCAAAATTCACAGATTAATTCATGGCTATGGTCGCATTTTGCGAAACACCTTGCCGGCAAAGGTTAAAAGAGTGTTATTCGAGCAAGTTTAGCCTATTAATTTAAGTTAGCGAAAGATTATCTGTGTTGACTTGTGTCCATATGTGGTTTCATTTGAAAGGATATCAACTTTTAGAAAATCTCGAACCAAATGATCACAAAGATTGCACCTGCCGTTGTGGTACTGGGTCAAAACAGTGTGCCAGTAGCCCGCCAAATAATCAGCATTCTGCCAGGGGCGACATTATACGGTTTGGCAGGTCGTACATCTGGCGTTGATGTCAGCTTCACTAACTTCGGTGACACACTACGGGAGTTATTCGCCGAAGGAACACCGTTAATTGGTATTTGTGCTGCTGGCATCCTCATCAGAACAATAGCACCGATGCTTTCCGATAAAAAACAGGAGCCTCCAGTATTGGCCGTAGCTGAAGATGGTAGTGCGGTGGTTCCGCTTTTGGGTGGACTGAATGGCGTGAATGATTTAGCTCGACGCATTGCTGAGGCGCTTGATGTTAAACCTGCAATCACTACCACAGGTGATATTCGGTTTCGTACAGCGCTATTATCTCCTCCCCCTGGATACCATTTAGCCAACCCAGATGACGCGAAGAAATTTATCTCAGATTTATTAGCTGGGGCGCAAGTCAAACTTGAAGGTACAGCCCCTTGGTTGAGTAATAGTCAATTACCAATAGACCCCAACGGCAATTTGACCATCCAGGTTACAGAGCGTTTAGTAACTTCCGCACCCAACCGCCTTGTTTATCACCCAGCAACTATAGCGATTGCCATCAGTGATATCGTTAATATAGCCTTAATACAACAATTGTTAGCAGATGCCGAACTTGCCTCAGCATCAGTAGCCGGGATATTTGCACCCATCACCTTAGCTGTAAATCCAGCTATAAAAGCCATTGCTAACGCCTTGAAAGTACCTGTACGCTTTTTCACCTCAAATCAACTAGAAAATTTGACAACACAAGGTTATAGCCCAGCCCAAGCCATAGCCATCAACGCCACTGGTTCGTCTCCCTTATCCTCCTCATCTTCCCATCTAGAGATTGCCATTGCCCCCACACCCATTGACCCCAGCACTATCGGTCAAGCACAGGGGCAGTTAGCAATTATTGGCACTGGGCCAGGTAGTCCAGAGTGGATGTCTCCAGAGGTGAAAGAAATACTCAAATCTGCAACTGATTTAGTGGGTTACAAAACATACATAAATTTAATTGGTTCTCTAGCTGATGGTAAACAACTGCACGAATCAGACAACCGAGAAGAAATTGCACGGGCAACAATGGCGCTGGATTTGGCAGCAGAAGGGCGATATGTAGCAGTAGTTTCTTCTGGTGATCCTGGGATATATGCAATGGCTGCGGCTGTATTTGAGGTATGCGATCGCTACCCCAAACCGGAGTGGGAAAGTATAGATATTCATGTTGCACCGGGGATATCCGCCATGCAAGCGGCGGCGGCGGCCATTGGTGCGCCATTGGGGCATGACTTCTGCGCGATTTCCCTGTCTGATATCTTGAAACCTTGGTCAATTATCGAACAACGAATTGCTAGGGCTGCTGAAGCTGATTTTGCGATCGCCTTTTATAATCCTGTATCCAAAGAGCGCACTTGGCAACTAGCAGCAGCGCAAAATATTTTACTGCAATATAGAACACCAGATACCCCAGTAGTATTAGCAAAAAATCTTGGCAGAACAGGACAAATGGTGAAGGTAATAAAACTTGATCAGTTAACACCAGATTCAGCCGATATGCGGACAGTTCTTTTAGTTGGTTCCAGCCAAACCCGAACAATTCAGCATAGTGATGGACGCATTTCAGTTTATACACCAAGACGATACACCGAACAAAAGATATGATATCCAGGCTTTGTTTCTAGAGTTCCAGAATTATCGTCTGCGGGTGTTAAGGGACTTCCAAGGAATAAAATCCCCAACTATTAATAATGATAATCATTGTAGAGGGGGAAGTCAGGGCTACCGAACGGTAGCCCTGACTTCCCTTTTTGTAGTAAATTCAATGATGTCAGGTACAATTTTTCGAGGAGCTAAGAGTGTCAATTGAATTAACTGATTCGCTCTCAAGTTTGCTTAAAGAAACAGCAACTCAATTGAAAGGTGCAGCCAGACGGCGTTTCCAAGCGCAAACTGTGATGTCTTTAGGTTACGGAGGACAACTACTAGCTCAAAAAGAATTAGGATGGGATAGAAAAACTATTCGCAAAGGTATTAAAGAATTAACTAGTGGGATGACCTGTATCGATAATTATTCGGCAAAAGGGCGTTACAAAGCAGAAGAACATTTACCAAACCTTTTAGACGATATCAAAAAATTAGTTGATTCCCAAAGCCAAACTGACCCAAGTTTTAAAAGCCAAAGACTATATACACGCCTCACAGCAAGTCAAGTAAGAAAGCTGTTGATAGAGAAATTTAGCTATAGTGATGAAGAATTACCCACATCAGAAACAATTCGCATCAAATTGAATTATTTAGGTTATCGACTCAAACGAGTCGCAAAAGTTTTACCTCAAAAAAAATTCCAGAAACTGACGCAATTTTCGAGCAATTAGCAATAGTTAATCAATCAGCTATAGATGATTCGAGCATTTTACGTCTAAGTCTTGATGCCAAAGCTCGTGTCAATATTGGCGCTTTTGACCGAGGAGGTAAAAACAGGACTCCAACTGAAACTGAAGACCATGATTATCATCCTAAAACAACTGTGACTCCTTATGGGATATTCCTTCCAGAACTAGATGAGCTATTCTTATATTTTACCGAATCCAAAGTAACGAGTGATTTTATTGTTGATGTATTAGTAGATTTTTGGAAAACACAGCGTCAGCGATTTCCTCTAATTAAAACACTTATTCTTAATCAAGATAATGGTGGAGAGAACAGTTCTCGACGTACCCAGTTCATGAAACGTATAATCGAGTTCGCTCATCAATATCAGTTAAATATACGTTTAGCTTATTATCCACCCTATCATAGTAAGTACAATCCAATTGAAAGAACTTGGGCAGTCCTAGAAAACTATTGGAATGGTAGTATTTTAGATGAGGTAGAAACGGCATTAAATTTTGCCCAAAATATGACATGGAAAGGTAAGCATCCCCTTGTTAAGTTAGTAACTCAAACTTACGAAACTGGAGTTAAGCTTACTAAACAAGCTATGTCAGAAATTGAGAAACAAATCGAGCGACTCACCAATTCTGACTCTGAACACTTCCCGAATTTAGGTAAATGGTTTATTGATATCTGTTACGCGCCAACTTAATGTTGGTTTTTGAATAGTTAAATTATTACTTTGATAAATTTATTTTCACTGCACCCTACAGCCCTTAGAGTGTAGGCATTTCTCATCCTGATTTTTTCAGAGAAAGTGCTTGCCGTCGGCAAGCACTTTCTCTACCCCTAGCAATGATTATCATTCTCTAACAAACATTTTCTCTTAAGTTTTTTTGGGTAATTTATTATTTGGAAGTCCCTAATATACAGCAGATATCTTGTAGCATGAGCAAAACAGCAAGAAGTTCTTTTTAAGAAAGATTATGGTGAGCGAATTAACAAACCTCAAACAAGAACTGATTTCTATTTCTGAAGCCAGTGATATCGGATTTAACTACACTCAAACCGCCAAAGAACAAATTGAAACATTAGCCGCATCTCTTGAAATTTTAAATCCCACAACCGAACCGACAAATAAAATGGATTTAGTTCAAGGTCGCTGGCGGCTGTTGTATAGCACCTTTGGATTAGAACGGGAAACAACTTTGCAACGTCTTTCTTTTGGCAAACTACCGAATGTGAAAGTAAATGTGACTGGGGTTTTTCAAGAAGTTAATACTGTTGGTCACGAATACAATAACCTGATTGAATTTACTGCTGCTTCTGGTATCCAGTCTACTGCTTTAGTTTCAGGACGCTATACAGTTGAAAATTCTCAGCGTCTCAATGTTGATTTCTGGGAAACATCCGTCAAAAGTGCCAGGAATGATTTAACTAACTCAGCTTTGCGTGAGGCTTTAGGAGTCGATAGTGATTCACCATTAAAATCAGAACTATCATTTAATGGTTGGGTTGATATTACTTATTGCGATGACAACTTCCGACTTGTGCGTGGTAATCAGAAAAATTTGTATGTCCTGCTGCGTGAAGATTAATTAAACGAAAACCCCCTAGCAATGATGAGAGCTAAGGGGCTTCGTTAAAATATAAACCTGGCATCGAGCTATTTTTGCGTAGGGCTACCCCTAAACTATCGTCGCC
>REBL01000061.1 GCA_007692755.1 Nodularia sp. (in: cyanobacteria)
GACCATCGAGGTCATAGAAATAAAAACCACGACCTCCCCTTCTATGGTTAATTTCGCCTTTGTTTTCATGCATGGGGTCGCTACTGTATTCAAGTCCTATTTCTTTGATGCGTGTAAAGATGGCATCAAATTCTTCATCACTGACATGAAAAGCATAATGATGAGATTCAAATCCTTCTCTATCCGCAAAATCGAAGGTTAACTTGTCATTGACACGCACAGCAGCAAAATGACCGACATGAGGATCAAGTTTTAGTCCAAAAATATCTGCAAAAAAGCGTGCTGATTTTTCCTTATCGTTTGCAGGGACTATAGTATGGTCTAAGGTAATTGTCATATTACACCTTCCTTTTTTTTGGTATTCTTCTTAATTAAATCCGCATAACTTGGCAAGTAACTACAGAGAAACAATTAGATTTATATCGATGAAATATCGATATTTATTTCTGGTTGAATGGTCAAGATACAGCAGTTTGCAGGTTGCTGAAGTACAAATATTAATCCTAAAACTCTTGTGGGGTGGGCATCCTGCCCGCCTTGGTGTACGCAAAAGAGAAAAGATTGAAAATATGAAAACTGCCGTAATAAAACTATGGTACTAAAGCCAATACCCCCACAGGACAACCCGAACCATCCCGCAACCTGAGAACACCAATCATTAAAGTAGTACCCTTAGCTGGTAGTTGCTGTAAATTCGTAAGATTTTCCAAAACAATCCGTTGCTGTGCCAAAACCAAACTGTTAACACTAAAACTGTTATCTTGTCCAGGGTCTACCCCATGCGTATCAATACCTAAACCAGCAATTTGCCGTTCCTGCAAAAGAAACTGAGTTGCATCATAGCTAAAACCGGGAAAGTGCATCATTCCTGCCGCATCGGCATTAAAAAACGCAGTTTTATCTAACCATTTATCTTGCCAGCCAGTACGCAGTAGCACTAAACTACCAACAGCAATTTTACCGTTTTTCTTCTCCCAAGCGAGAACATCGGCAATAGTCACGGCGTAATCAGGATTTACAGCGGCGGCTTCGCAGATATCAATAACTACCCCAGGTAATACCAGCGATTCAGCCGAATATTGGTCAATTCCCACACCATTATTGTGAAAACTGTTCGGCGCATTGATATGAGTAGCACTGTGTTCTCCTACGCTGAAACGCCTGAGGTAATAGCCATCCTGTGGGATGTTAGCGACAGTAGTAAATTCTACTGGGGGGTCACCAGGCCATTGGGGAATATCCTTGTCAATTATATGGCTAAGATGTATGACCTGTGAGTAACTTATCGTGTTTTGATTTTGTGCCATAGATAAAACTATTTATGAAAATAATCACAGCTTTTTTGTGCCAAATCGCTTAACTAGAACTAAATTATGGTTGAGCGACGCGCAGAAGGGAGTATAGTTTTTAAAGTTAGCTTTTTAGTGAAATTTTAGATTGGAGAATTAAATTAATGTCTACTGACACAGTTGCTTATGTTGAAGAAAGCGAATTTGATGCTCTTTTAAGTAAAGAAAAAGTGGTTGTAGTTGATTTTACCGCTACTTGGTGTGGCCCCTGTCGTCTTGTTAGTCCGTTAATGGAACAACTAGCTGAAGAATACAAAGGTCGCGCTCAAGTTGTGAAGCTAGATATTGACAATAATAAGCCTGTTTTCAAAAGGTTCGGTCTGCGTAGCATTCCGGCGGTTTTAATGTTCAAGGATGGTGAGTTAGTAGAAACCATTGTGGGAGTTTCTCCTTATGAACAATTCAGTGGTGCTGTTGACAAGTTGCTTTAGCTGGTTTTTGGTAGTGCTAAAAAAGTAAATTAACTCGAATGTTATACAATTTTAAGTTAATTTATGGAAGGTTTTGCGCTAGGATATCAACTAACCCTGAATTATCTAGAAAAAGATCACAATAATGGCAGTTTAATTGATTTTTTTAAATTGCCACTCTCAGATTCTCGACTTTTTTATTAGGTCGGGAATTTTATTTGAAAAGAGTTAAGAGATGATTTATATATCAAAGATAACATTTTGCTTTTGGTGGTAATTAATTAAAATTTGACTACGATGAATTTAATAATATTCCTGTTATGAATGTACAGCAATCGAAGAATTACTACAGGGAATGCATCATATTTACTAGCTTTAAAATTCTAGAAAAAACTTAGTATCTTGATCGAACCTGATTTTAACGTGTTAAATATGACTTTACTGCTAAATTTATTCATGATGACCTAGTGCGGTCATTGGCACATAATTAAATCCTGTTACACCAGCCCATTAATCTGAAATCATATTTTTTTCGGCGATATGAAACTAAGTCTCTGCATGATTGTCAAAAACGAAGCAGCCACACTGCCTAAATGTTTGAATAGTGTTCAAGGTGTGGTAGATGAGATTATCATACTAGATACCGGTTCACGCGATCGCACTCCTCATATTGCCCAAGAATTCGGTGCAAAAGTATATCACTTTCAATGGTGTAATGACTTCAGTGCTGCCCGGAATGCGGCGCTACAATATGTGACTGGTGATTGGATTTTGGTATTGGATGCTGATGAAACTCTCAGTCCAAGTATTGTGCCACAAATAATGTCGGCAATTCAAAGCGAAGAATATCTTCTCATTAGTCTGGTGCGTCAAGAAGTTGGCGCGGAACAATCTCCCTATTCTCTGGTGTCTCGACTCTTTCGCAACCATCCCCAGATTCACTTTCAACGCCCTTATCATGCTTTAGTCGATGACAGTGTATCGGCAATTTTAACTCAAGAACCTCAGTGGCAAATCGGTTATTTACAAGGGGTAGCCATCCTACATAAAGGATATCAGAAAAGTGCGATCGCTCAAAATAATAAATATGCCAAAGCCCAAACCACAATGGAAGCCTTTGTGGCTAGTCATCCTGATGATCCCTATGTTTGCAGTAAGTTAGGGGCTTTGTATGTGCAAACTGGCAAAATTGACCAAGGGATGAATTTGCTACTCAGAGGATTAAACCTAGCTACTGGAATTTATCACGATATAGATGTGAAAGGTACACAGTCCGGGAATTCTATTCGCCAGGGAATCAAGCCAGCAGCAGAAAACTATGAAATTATCTACGAATTACACTACCATTTAGGCATTGCTCAAAGTCATTTACAAAATACTCAACGGGCTATATTTCATTATCAAGCTGCTATCAAGCTGCCAATTTACCCTATGCTTAAATTAGGAGCATACAACAATTTGGGTAACTTACTCAAAGCCTCTGGCGATTTTAATGGGGCTAAAATTGCTTACGAGACGGCTTTAAAAATTGATCCTAACTTTGTTATGGGACACTATAACTTGGGGATGATCTTCAAAACGTTGGGTTTATTTACTGATGCGATCGCCTGTTACCAAACAGCTATCCGATGCAATCCCAACTATGCACCAGCATATCAAAATTTAGGGGTAGTACAGTTAAAAGTTGGCAACGTTCCGGCGAGTTTAACAGCCTTTCAAAATGCCATCCTGCTTTACGAACAACAACACTCCGAAGAAGCTAACAGACTCCGCCAAGGTTTACGCGAGATGGGATTGATCAAATCCTGAATTCTGAATATTTACCGAGAATTGCGTGGATTTTTTATATGTGAGACTTGCAACCGGGCGGAATTCCGCAGAATAAATGTAGTAAATCTTCTATAACGTGTAAATGTGGTTGTTGACCTCACCCCGCCATTGACTTTTGTTAAAGTCTCCCGTCTCCTTGCTTTCCCATAGCGTCTCCCAAGGGGAGAAGAAAAAGGTTTAGGGGTGAGGTTCTTGTACTTGATTAAATCCGCATTCGTGACATACTCCTACACTTCCGCAAGCGGTAAGTGTAGGCTTCCAACAGCCCGAT
>REBL01000162.1 GCA_007692755.1 Nodularia sp. (in: cyanobacteria)
TGGTCATCGGATGCGGTGGCGATGGTTTTGCCGTCGGGGCTGAAACTCACACTCCAGACTACGCCCTCATGCCCTTTGAATTCTTGTAACAGTTGCCCGTCGGCACTCCACAACCTCGCTGTCTGGTCATCGGATGCGGTGGCGATGGTTTTGCCGTCGGGGCTGAAACTCACACTCCTGACTCCGCTCTGATGCCCATGAAATTGGTTACGTTCTTTAATACCACTCAGGATAGTATGCAAAGCATAAATCGGGCTAATAGCTGGATATTCTTCTAAAGGGCGATTATCTTTAACTAAATTTTTCAATTCTTTACCAGTTTTGACTGCTGTAACTAGCCCTGCTAACTGCGTAAATTCAAACTGTCTAATCGCATTAACTCCCGCCCGTTCTAATTCTGTTCCCTTTTGCGCTTCTTGTTGGGCTACTTGCGCTAATTGTGCAGCTTTCTGGGCTTCTTGTTGGGCAACTTGCGCTGTTATCAGAGTAATTTGTGCCTCTGCAACTTGAGATTCCGCTTCCTGTTGTTGTTGCTGTGCTTGTTGTGCTTTCTCATCAGCCGTTCTCACTCTGTCCGTAGCCGTTTTAATTCTGGCTTCTGCTTCGGCATTTTTCTGTTCTAATGCTGCGGCTTGCTGATTTACCTTATCTAAATCTGTTTTAGCAACAGCTAGGTTTTGGGTAGCTTTGATATTTTCTTTTTGTGCGGCGTTAAACTTTGCTTCTGCTTCCTTACTTTTAATTTCTAAATCTCTCGCTGTTCTTTGTAATTCTGCCTGTTTTCTTTCCGTCTCTTCCAAACTTTTAGTTGTTAGCACAGAAGCCATCCCTGAAAATACTAATAAAAACACTGATAAACCAGAACTTATTTTAAACCACTTCCGCCCTTCCCTAATCTTTGCTTCAGCTTCCAGGTTAGCATCAGCTAATATTTGTTTAGCTTCTTTTTCCTGTTTTAACTGCTCTTCAGCTAGAGCTAATTTAGCTAGTAATTCATTATCCTGTTGCTGACGAATAAAATAAACCAGATAATCATGCACCAACTGATACCTATCAGCCGGGGATTCTGGTAATAGCAACACCAAACCAGATTGCACAAAAATATCTAATATCAAATCTAATCTATCAGTTTCTGCTGCTAACTCTGCTGTCAACTCAACCTTAGTTTTCAAAGGACGAGTGCCATTTTCATCTGTGAGTAAATATAAAATCAATCTGGCAGCGCGTTCATTTTCTGCCCCACAATCTTTAATAACCGATTCTAAAAATCCTTCAACCAGATTTTCTTTAGTCCCAAAATCTTGATACTGTTTTAAAGTTGTAATTTTCTCAGTTTGCAACTGCATCCCCACAAGTTGCAACTCAATTGGGCGTACCTCCCCCATCTTCCCCGCTAAATCCTGCACTAATTGCTCAATTAAAGCAGCTTCCAAAGAAGATTGATTTTCCCTTGTCTCCACAATCACACCTTCTAAACCAACGCCACCACTTAAAGCAGAGTTCAAAGCCTCTCTCCTCGTAGGAGAGAGGTTTGGAGAGAGGTTTTGCCGAGTCAAAGTTTGAATAACAGTCTTAGCATCTTCTGGTGAAAAATTACCCAAATAATAGCGAATATTTTTAGCCAGAATATTATTATTAATTACCTTTAAATCAAACAGCCGTTCTAACTCTAATAAATAATGTAAATAGTCTTCTCGTAAAGATAGAATCACCTTGACAAAAGGAATATCTAAACAAATATGCAAAAACTCATAAAAACTGCGTCTATCACCTTGGTCTGGATAAACAAAGAAAAACTCTTCAAACTGGTCAAAAATTAACACCGTGAACAGATTGCGGTCAGCATTTTTTCGCAACTCTGCTACGATAGCATCTGAAGAATTGAGAAAACTGGCATTTAACGACTGAATATTTTCTTTCAAACACTGTCCCAACATTCCCACCCAATCTGTATAAACTCGCAACAAAACAGGTAAAACGTCACGTCCCTCAATTGGTTTTTGTTGCAGTTTAGGAATTAAACCACCCTGTAAAATAGAACTTTTACCCACACCTGACTGACCATGAATTACAGTCAATTTATGCTCAGTCCCGCTAATTCTGTCCCGTAACCGCGTCACATCTTGACTCCGACCGGAAGCAGCAATTTCTTGAGCCACACTATCTGTATTTTCTACCTGTAACTGTGCTGGATTTATGGCTTGTTTCTGAGGATTCAAATAAGACGCACCCACAAAAGCCCGAAACCCATATTGATGCTCAATTTGTAATTGTTCTTGCTTGAGATTAAAAGCTAAACGATATTCAGTTTTTTCAAAATAAAGTAAACGCAATCTTTCTAAAATCGAGATATATAATTTCGGTTCATATTGTGGTTTGCTTGCAGTTTTAGCAATTTCTAAATGCTCAATTGCGGCTGTAAATTCACCTAAACCCTCGTAAGCACGAGCTAAAATAAATTGATATAAACTAAGTTCATAAGGTGCTAAACTAGATATATCATTTAATATTTGCAGGGCATTTTCCGCTAATTCCCTCGCATCTTGCCAGCGTGTCTCTTGTAGCGCTACCTCTGCCAAAAAGCCATAATCTTGTGCTAATTGTCGGGGAGTGCCATATTTCTGATGTAGAGGCAGAGATTTATCAGCTAGAGTTTGTAAATCTGACCATGCTGTTAAATTTCGCAGCACTTCACCCAAATGATTAATATATTTAGCTTTTAAATCTAGACGCTGGATTTGTGTAAGAATAACTAAAGCATCTTGCAAATAATTTCTCGCAGCTTTCCAAGATATTTGATTATCTAAGGGATTAATTACAGTTTGCCGAGAATAGAGTAAAGCAATATGAACTAAAACTATACCTTGGCGTTCTTTGAAATCATTTATTTCTTGCCATCCAGCTAAACTTTGCTGATAATGTGCTAAAGCTGAATCAAGTTTGTCATAAAGATAATCATGAAATCCCAAGACAAATTCCAGACTAGCGGTAATGGCGAAATCTAACACTTCCCCACGCGTTTCTAAATCCTTAAGAGCAGATTTTAATTCCTGGCAAATTTGCAGAGTGGGATGCACTTCACCAGTAAATACTTCATCAGTTTTTTGGTGTAAGAAATTAAATAACTCAGGGGTAGGAGTTTCAAACTCAATAATACTAGCCCAATTTTCTAAATCTGTGGCTAATCGAATCAACTTTTGCAGAGTTTGGTCATTCACCCACAACAAAATCGGGAAAGGAAATTGTTGTCTAAATTGCTCCCGCACTCGGTTAGCCGCACTCAGAACCGTATCAATATCTTTAACTGATTCCAAGCCAAAAACCATTAAAGCTGGTGGCTGTTCATCTCCCAGTTGTTCTTTAATAGCTGTGTAAAGAGTTTTGACGGATGTAGGTAAAGTAATTTCGCGAATTTGTACAGGAGATAATTGGCGCAACCTTTCAACCATATCCTGACGCAAAACTGCATAATTACACCGCAATAAAATCAGCGAAAATTCACCCTCAGATAAGGTAATCGCTCTGACCAAAGTTTGCAATGATTGCTGATTATCAACTTCTAAATTTTCCGGTTCATGCTGATTACTCATATAATTCGTAATTACGAAAGTTAGTAAATTGTAGGTTGGGTTAAGCAATGCGAAACCCAACATTCTCCATAAATTATCTAAATAAATGTGGAATAAGTATCTTACCTGTTCTGGGCGGGCAAGACTTGTACTGAGTTTGTCGAAGTATGCCCACCCCACAATAGGCTAGTTAAGCGCAACGCAACCCAAAGCGACCAATGATGTTGGGTTTCCTTTCGTCAACCCAACCTACAATTTTTTGCAACATTTTA
>REBL01000210.1 GCA_007692755.1 Nodularia sp. (in: cyanobacteria)
TCTTATCAACTGCTTTGTTTATTGGTGGTGTTTCGCTATGTCTTCCACTGTTTGCGGATACTACCAAATATCCAGAAACATTATTCTGCTTTAATCCTGATACTGACGTGTGCGAGGGTCATCAAATCAAACGTGGGATTAGTTGGATAATCGACCGGGAACGGCGTAATTTTACTTTTGATAACAAGGTTAAATTCTTACGGGTACTCCCACCAGAAGCACCCAAAGCACCCCTCTATGGTGTCCTGGGAACCGTTCTTTTAATTGGCGCGTATGGTGTAAGTAAATCACTCACAGATACACAGGAGAAAGCAATTCATTCTCAGTTCTCATTGTTGAAAATAAAAGCTTTGGAGAATGATATATATGTATCTAATCATCTGGATCTAACTGCATTCAGTAAACAGCATCAATCACAAATAACTAAGGAGATAATTGCACGGGACACCGCCGGGGCAATTGAACAATTGAAGACTGAAGGAGAACAGCAACTAGACCACATTAATGGACAATTACAAGGTGAAGTTGCCCTGAAAAGTCATGAACTGCAAGTAAGTGAACTAGACAAATCTATTGCTGACAATCGTTTATCTACTGCTGAGATTACCCGTAAATTAGACAAATTAAATAAATCCACTGGTGACACGGGAACTGCTACACAATCCCCTAATGAGTCCTTGAAAAATAGCTTAATAGATGCCTTGAAACACCACGAAGAAGGTTTTTTGTGGACAATCATAAACTCACTTAAACCACTGTGGCTGATAGGTAATCAAGGCAGTGGCAAGACTTATACTGCTGGTGCGATCGCATTAATTAGAAAATACTGCCTTGATGCACCAGTACACCAGCTTATTGATAGACACGCTACTGGTGATAATGCCGAAGTGTGGAAACTCCTACAAGCTTACACACTAGCTGAAACTGAAGAAGATATCAGCACAGCTTTTGAAGACTGTTGTGAACGGTGGCTGCAACGGATTAAGGAAAAGCCCACCAAAAAGCAGCAGGTGATTTGTGATGAATTTACCAATTTAAAATCATTGTGTGGTGACAGTGCGATCACATTCTTCAAAATGTCCCTCACCGACACCCGCAAAGCCAAAGAATACCTGCTAGGAATCACCCATAATGCCACCAATGAAAGCTTTCCAGATGGTACAGCATCAGCCCGGAAAGCCGGAACTATCCTACTGGAGAAGTTCTCAGCCAATGGTGAAACACCACTATCTAGGGTAGTTGTTCGGTATGGGTTGGTAGATGCCCTGGGGAACAGTCTGGAGGACATTGAAAAGACTTTACCAGAATGGTTTCACCCCCAAAAAATATATGACCACTTCAACGGTAAGCCAATTAATTTTGAAGATTAACTTCCATTAAGCATACAGTTTTGACCGTGCCAATTTTAGATTGCCGATTTAAGCTTTCACCGGATGTCCTCTGGATTCAGAGGTCTTAGGGTGCAGCCCATACTGCCTTGGTGCGGCCCACCGCAGCCTCGAATCACGAAATAACCTTGAACACGCAAAGTAAAACGGATATAAGTAAAGTCAGCGTCTTTTGAAGAATCACCTCTATCAATTGAAAAGCTGGTTCCTGTGCATTTCAGCGACGAAGGCATCTCATTGGTTTCCAATGGCTCGAAGCAGCTATGCCAAAGATGAAAAAAATCAACTCCGAAGCTATTATTAGTAAGTTCTATTTCGTCGTTTTCGCTCGGAACATAATAAGCATCTATGAATACTGGCTTCATTTGATTCTCTAATATAAAATTTGTGAACGCATTACTCGCCTCGTAATGTCCAATTTCTCCTTTGAATTGGGGAATTTCATTTACATCAGGTACGTTATTTTTATATGCTCCTAGTAAAAATGAGGCGCAAGCTATAAGGTAAAAAACTTTCTTCATTTTTCTTATGCTTCCATCGTGCAGATATCCCGGCTGAAAACCATGTCAATGCGATATCGAAAAGGTAGAGATTTTATTATTATCACAGGAAGTTGCACAAATAGTTTTTCTAGCGCAGAGACAGTAAAAGAATTTTACCTAAAACGGAACTTGGAGTACCTGGAAGGGGAGCATCCACTTTTGGCGGATCGCCTTTTTTAGATGAACCATATAGTAGGGTTTGTGAAGTACAAGAATCATGTTTCTTCCCCAAGTGGATGCTCCCCCTGGAAGTTTGTGTTTCAAAGTATTATTGCTCCGTCTCAAAACTAAAAAACATTGCCTAAAAGGAGATAAACTAGGCAAAGTCATCATTTGTATTTCTTATCAATTCACCCTGAAAAATCGGTCATTTTTACAAAACTTTACAAGGCTGCACCTAGTGACACGAACCTTCTATTTTCGCCGTATTATTAGAATCTATTCTAGAACTACCCACCAGTCGAGGAGTAAAAGTCAATAACATGAAACTACCTAAGATGCCGCTTGTAGAGCAAAGGAGCTATCTGGCTCTTGATGAGTTAGAAATGGCACGTGCATAACATTCTTCTTCTTTCTTCTATTCTTATAGTGATGCTGGGTAGCTTCAGTGTTGCTCCAGGGCGGGGCAGGCTACCTAAAGCACTATACTCTCAATACCCAGCGCCAGGGACTTATAGCACTCGCGCTACTCCTACAGGTTACTGTACTAAAGATTGTGTTGTCTTACAACTTGATGATGACTCACTCTTGAGAGTAGAAGACCCTCGTGGCTTAGTTAAGAACTTAGTAGCAGGGGAAGCGCTGTTAGCTGTTGATACCTTTAATCGTCCTACCCTAGTGAGATGGAAAGAAGATTAATCATCCTGGCAGTGCTTCTAGGACTGGTTGGTGTAGGCTCATACAAAGTGATGCCCCCAGCCAGTCGTACTCCTCAACCTTGGAGAGTAGAAGGACGTGGCTTCTATAAGGAAGTACGCGTAGTAAGTATGGGAGAGAACGTGAACAGAGTGGTGCTACAGACCGAGCGAGGGTATGTAGAGGTAGACGCAACTATGGTTGTTGGCAGCCGCTGGGAAAATGTAGTGATTGATTCTGATGGAAGAGTCATTACTAAGACCTTGGTGCAGGCACTTAAGACTGTTTGTCTTGAGAGTCTCAGGATAACCAGGAGTGGCGAAGTAGTAGCCGGGCATCAGCAGGTAACTGACCGCTATGGTAATCATAGCGGCATGGTTGAAGTAGTGGAATGTAAAAGGAAGAAGAAGTAATGGAACCTTTAGAGATAGTAATCCCACTAGATGAAGACCTGTTAATAAGAGATAAATAGGAGGGCGTTGTGAGATTCTTCTACAATTCTGAAAGTCTACAGTATGACCGCAGGTTAAGAGAGGTCAAAAAGTGTAGGGTAAGACCACTAACCTTACCCACATGAACCTACCATTAGCGATCGCGCTATTGCTACTATTCACTGTTAGCTATCATTTAGCCCGTTATTCTCTAACAGGTCCATATATGGTGGCAGCAGCTACACTAACTATCTGCACCTGGTTACAAGCCAGCCCGCCAGTAATAGTTATAGCCGCAGTAGCAGGCTATTTCTTAGTCTTCTTCATTAATGAAGACCTTGATGTTAATTCTCTCTTATTAAGAGGAGAGGAGAGTTTAGAAGAGTTAACCTCGCAGGCTGACGTAGGCTTAAAGGTAGCAAAGGTAATAGTATTCATACTGTTCTTCTTTCTACCTATACCCAAGCCGCCGGGGTACTTAGTAGGTATACCAGCCTTAGTGATAGTAGCAGTCCTTATCTATCTCAACCAAGATAGCTGGGAGCAAGGTTCTCTACTAGGCTTCCTCACCCTAACCCTAATATGTGTAGGCAGTGTGGCACTAGGTTGTTATATCCTCAAGCTTGTATGGCTAGTTAATGTACCAGTCCTACCATTGCTGACAGGGCTGGCATTACCTAATCTTATAGACCCAATAGGTAGAGAACGTTCCCTTGCTGAGAGAGGTATAGAATACCCTCCAGGGCTACCTCAAGTTGTATATACCTTCCTACTAACTTGGATTACACCTGGACTATCGCTCAGTGCTGCTACAAGTGGTTTGATAGCGCCAGGAGTGTATAGAGCATTAACTGCATCATTAACCAGCGCCGCTCTAGAAGCTTGGAACATCTCTCTCATACTACGAGGTGGTCAAGCATCAAAGACTGTACTGGCATACTTACTACTACGCCCTAATAGTATTAACCATGTTCCTGCTCTTGATGGTCAAGGTATAGGTTATGGGGCGCTGGTGGCTGTGTTTCTTATTGCTGTACTACCAGCACTTATCTTCTACTGGAGGAAGTCAGAAAGGATAGAAGTAAATCAAGCTGTAGTTGTGTTCGCAATGGTTAGTCAGTCAGTTGCCGTGACTGGTCTAACCGCTATACCGCTGATAGTCTTAGGACTAGCGATCGCACTACTACAAAGGAACTTAATGCCAGATAGTCCTGAAGTAAGGTCACTAGCAGTAATGGCACCAATGATTATATCCTGACCGTCTGAGCCTGATTCCCACGGGGTAGGGCGACCTATAGAATGGGCGGCGGTCAACTGTCTACTAGGTGGATGCCTAAGCCAGGAAGTGGTGATTATATGGGATGCCTGCACCATCGCGTCCACTGAGCATGAAAAAATTCCCGCTTGACACAGCCCAAATTTGATATCAACAATTGATCTGCCGAGGGTATAGAAGAGAGTATAGACAAGTCAGGCAAGCCGCAACATGAGCCAATCCTATTGATGCGTATTATACCTTTACTTGGTCAAAACGTTGCACTTGGTAGCTCGAAGGTTCGTGCGACCAAGTGCAAGATGTGAGTATGAATACAACTAAATTCATATTTAGTTGTATTCAACTCTAGAGAGGGGGAGATGAGTTAATCCCCATCCGGTTTTTGACTACTTTATTCCCAGAGAAATGCTGATGGGGATGGAATTTACAGTACGATTGCTATACCTGGATGCGGCACTTACTCAAAACCGGGGAGTATTGGTACAAGGTGTTACTAAATAACCAAACTTCCAGAGCCGACCCAGCACACCCAGCTGCGTTTGTTAACCATGTCCCCAGTTGCCCTAGTACAAACCTTTCAGAGAAAGCAGCTTGCTACCATGTCCCCGGTCGATGCTCAACACCGACTGGTGGAGATGTGGTTACATGGCAAGTCTCAAAGTACTGTGGCCGCTTATCGTCGTTACATCACTCGGTTTCTGGGGTTTTTGGGGAAGCCATTGTCGGAAGTTACTGTGGAGGATTTGTATGCTTTCTCTGAAAGTTTAGCGGATCTGGCCCCAAACACCCAGACTGTAAATCTTGCTTGTATCAAGTCTGTGATCAGTTTTGCTCAGAAAATTGGATATATGCAATTCAATGTGGGCGCGGCTTTGAAGTTAACCAAGTCTGCCGACCGACTCAGCGAACGGCTGTTAATTCAGCGTGATATCCAAAAGATGGTCTGGGCAACAGAACAAGCTCAGTACCGCTATTCCTCGGAAAAGCAGCGTGATTTACTGATGATTAAACTGTTTTACACGACTGGGTTAAGGGTGAGTGAGTTAACCGGATTGCAGTGGTGTAACTTAGTTGCACGGGGTAATCAAGGGCAGCTAACAGTGATTGGCAAGGGGAATAAATCTCGGTCGGTGATCATCCCCTGTGAACTATGGGCAGAATTGATGGAGTTTCGGGGTAATGCTGCTGATGATGCCCCTGTGTTTAAGAGCCGCAAGGGAGGGGGGCATTTAGATAGAAGCCAAATTAACCGGATTGTGGAGGCGGCGGCATCTCGTGCCGGAATTAATAAAAAAGTTTCGCCCCACTGGTTGCGTCATGCTCATGCTACCCATGCTTTAGAAGCTGGTGCAGATATTGGATTGGTGCAACAAACTCTGGGTCATGCGAATGTGGCAACTACCAGTAGGTATTTGCACCACCGCCCTGACAATAGCAGTTCTCTTTACATCCCTCGACTCTGAATAGTTCGCCACTGTTTTTGTTAACCAATACGCCGTTATTGGCGGCAATGCTCGTTAACGTATTATGTTCCATTTTTATTAAAATATCTGAAATTTAACAGGGGAAATATGACAAAGCATTCTAGCTTTTATTTAACTATATTTACATTCGTATTTATTGTAATCTTCAAGAATCCAGCAACTGCTGGGAAAATTCCAGATTTTAAAAATAGATTATATAAACCTGTACAATCAAGCCTATGTAAATCTAATATTAGAGTTAGACATGGTAAATTTCAAGGAAAAGGTCGTGAAGGTGGCAAATGTCTTTTTCAAATAGAGGAAATTTTAAAATTTAAAAAATCGGACAATGCTCAACTTAGTTATTATGTAGTTACAGCATATTCAACTGGTGGTGGGAGCTACTATGAAGTGCATGGATATATATATACTTCTCAAGCCAAACTTATTCATTATTTTACACCTGCAAAAATTATCAATGGAAATTTATTAGGTGGACAACAGTTAGAAGGTATTTTAGTTAAAGATAATTATATTTATACTTTTACTTCTAATCCTAGATATGGCAGAAGAATAGAGTGTTCAGATACACTTCCGGTTTCGCAACAAGGGTTTCAGTTTGATAAAGTAATTGCCAAAAAGTACACCATCAATAATGGTAAAATACAATATTTAAATTCTAAAATTCTACCAACTACACATACGCTCTGTGCCAATAGTAAATATTTCAAGGAATTTTAAATTTTAGAAAAAATAACAAATATATGAAGACTTGGCATAAATTAATATTACAAACTAGGCAATCTTAAACCAGGGGGCGAATGCTTTTTATGTCTGCTTTCTACCCTTAGCGTAAGTTTCTGCCTGCCTGCATGGATGGATGCTACTAGAACGCCTATTACTTATTTTATTTTTATTAAATAACTTTCCATAGTTTGATTTCTCCAATATTGTTATTGTTAGCACTACTAATTAATAACTTACCATCTATGCTAAAAATAATAGAATCTATGGAAAATTGATGATATTTAAGTGAATGTAATTTCTTTCCAATTTCTAAATGATATATATTAATAATTCCATCTTTACCACCACTGGCTACAATTGGTTGTACAGGGCTACAAATTATACTAGCTAGCTGATAGTGTCCTCTAAAAGAAGATAAATTTTTACAGGTTTCTAGACTCCAAGTTTTTACTTCTCCATCTATTCCACTGCTGACTAAAGTTTGACCATCTGAACTAAAGTCAATTGAAGAGGTTATTCCTGAATGCCCTTCAAGCCTTTTTATAATTTCCCCTGTATATCTATTCCATATAATTATATTAGCCTTAAATGGCTGGTCACCAACCCAATATTTGAATCCAGCAGCTATTTGAGATTCCTGTTTACGATTAAAAGCAATACAACTAATAGATAAGTCAATTTCAATTTCATTAAAATCGTCATAATCATCAAAATATTCATCTTGATCAAAAGGCCATAGAGTTTTTATGTGTCTAACACCCTCTGGGACTCCAAGCAAATATAAATCAATTTTCTCACCATTAGAAATGGCTAAAACTTCACTATCACAACTAAAAGAAAAAGCTGTTATACGGTTGTATTCTCCCTTAGTTTTAATTACTGATATAGGTTCACAATTATCTAAGTTAAATAAATTAGAATAATTCCAGAGATATAATATATTTTGCCTTACACTAGCTATAAATTTGCCATCTGGACTCAATTTAATTAACAAAGGTTTACGAAACAATAAAAAATCCGAATCTTCATTAATATTTTCTATACATTTTATGAAGTCTCCTGTCTCAACATCCCAAAATGTAATTTTGTTATCATTAGACCCACTAATTAATGTTTGAAGATCAGGAGTAATGGCTATTGATATATGGTTATCTGTACAAGACTTATATAGCCCATTAACACTAATCGTTTTTACGCCTTTCCACTTTTCTAAAGCCCATTCTTGTTTGTTAATTTTATCTATTTCTTCATAAGCTGCTTCTGCTGCTTTATTAGTCAATAATTTTTGTAAGTCAGTGTAATCTGCTCCTACTTCTGATGCCTCGTCACCAACAACAGGAATATCTGATAATTGTTCTACCTCATGTTCATTTACATTTAAAGTTTTTTTTTCAAAACTGGGATTGATCCTTGTGCGAGGTTTTCTAGTTGAATAGCAACCATGCCTTCATCAAAAGCTCTTTGAAACACATCTTGATAGTCTGAATTTTTATAACCCAGTCCATCATAAAAACCTTGAGCAAATGCAATCGCTGCTTTGTCCTCAATCGGCTGATTCATACCGATTGCATAGTTAATGTATTGGCTAATTGCTATGGCAGTTTTTTCTGAATGACAGGCATTGAGTAGCACACAATTCACATAATCAGCGTGTAACTTAAATAATGATGCCAATCCTTCTGGAGGGACAGGTTTATTATTACCTCCATCATCCTCTAATAGTAAACTGCCATCTGACAAACCATGTCCACAAAAATGAACAATTTGAGGCTGTTCTTCTGCAATAGCACGACGGATATCTTGAGGACGTACAGCAGTTCTAATGCAAATTTTAAATAAATCCCGATTTGTAGCTCGTCGTATAGCTTCTTCAATTTCTCGAATCTCTTTATCCAAACGCAGCCCGTGAGGAAGTGCTGTCAAAATCAATATTTTCTGCTGCTGATTAGTTTGTTTTTGGGGAATGGTAGGTGAGTCAACAGAAACGTTTTCTGAGTTGTGATTCGCCAATAGTTCTCCGGCAATAGCCCTCTCTCTAACGGGAAAAATTTCATTATTCCTAAATACTTGAACGAGTAATTCCCATCCTGCATCTAGCAGCACTCTATCATCACCCTCCTGATAGTAATGCTCACCTCGCACCCCTCCTGCTGCATCAAGTAAATCGTATATGGCTAACATAGTGCAACCTTCATGATCAAATTCTTGACCCTGAAGATGCCCAATAATTTTCTGTTGTCGCGACAAGTCTAACTGAGATAGCCCTTTTAAAAGAAACCAAAAAGTGAAGCTTTCCCCGTCTAAAAAATCCTCTATGTTTTTCAAGGCAAAGCGTTCCTCGATTCCTGTTATGATGACTCCTGTGTAATAAGCTGCTTGCGTATCTGAGAGATACTCAATGCGCGGTTTTACGAGTTCAACTATGTTGTCAAAGAAGGGAAAACCTAACTCTCTCTCAATTTGATGCTTAGGGGAAGCTGAAATTACTGCACAATCTGTTAATAATTCTTCGGCAGTAGCTTTCAATTTTGAATTTTTAGGGTTTGACTCTAGCGCAGCGTGAACTAAGTCTTGAATCCATTCCTGAGATTCTGCTCCTTTTATTAGATCAAAGACAATTTCTTGTAAATTATTGCCTCCAGCAATGCTATCTAAATTTTTATCTAACTCAAACGATAACATTTGCTCTAATAATGCTCTCCTGGGAAAAGCATCAATTAAAGCCTCTTGTAATTTTTTCCTCTGCTGACCGGATAAACTCATATTCTTAAAATAAATTGCTCATATATTTAAAAGTTCGAGTAAATATTGATGCAATTTAACACCAATTGAACAAACTTCGCTGCGATCGGTACGTCCAATTCCATTACGGTTTAACCCTAGACTAACTCTGATTTTTCTTGGAACTCGCAACTGCAATTAGGGAACTAGCTCAAAGCCCATGCCCACATGAGTGAAGTGAGCATCTTCGGTGAGGATTGTTGTAATGCTACATTCTTGCATAACAACCATTGAGGTCAGGTCAGTAAAAGAAATCAGGGGCTTATCGAGAAACTTAGAACGGAGTAATTGAGTTTGGGCAAAGCGTTCTTCAGTAATGCGGATTAAATAAAAGTTATCGGATGAAAAGGCTGACAGCAGTGCCTTCATGGATTGGTCAGCCCTCGATGCAGGGAGTCGTCGAAAAAAGAAAGTGAAAGTTTCGTCAAGAATGTAGTCAGTTGTATAAATTTGTCCTTTTTGAGCAATGGCTCGTTGGTAAGCTTGTGTAGCTTCTTGGTGATAGCGTTCACTTTTGTCGTGGAGCGTAAGCCAACCCCAAGTATCGATGAAAAGCTTAATCGCCATAAAGTTCATCGTCTAAGTTGGCAGCTAGGGAGCCGTGAGATACTGCACCGATAAAGTTTGCCAGGGGGTCGCTACTGGAAGTGAGTGGGTTATTTTCTGGTGATTTCTGGATACGAGCAAGCTGTTTAACATACCGCAACACGTCTACAAGGTGCTGTTCTGGCAGTTGTTCAATCGCTTCAAAAATGGCTTGTTTGGTTGTCATAGCAATAACTTAATGTCGCTTGATTCTATCAAGTGTACTGCTAAAATTACTGTCTTAGCTAGAACTTCTCCTCATCTGATACACTTCAATAAACTGGAAAGAGAAACCAAGCCGCTTGACCCAACGTCAACGTATCTTCTAGGAACCAAAGCCAGTGTCAACATCTGACTCTCCATGCCGCATTATTGCCCTGTTTAATCAGGCGGGTGGTGTCGCCAAATCGACACTGACCCAAAACCTGGGATACCACCTCGCACAACGAGAACACCGCGTCCTCCTCATCGACATCGACCCCCAAGCATCCTTGACCAAATTCATGGGGGTAGTACCATCTCAATTACAAAAAACCATTGCTGATGCCATTATCGATGAGCAGCCCTTACCAATTCATGAGGGCATTCACGGTATGGACTTGGTTCCAGCTAACCGAGTCCTGAGTGGAGCCGAAATGCAGTTAGTCAGTGCTGCTATGCGTGACTTGCGCCTCAAGGAAGCCATTGAACCAGTTTTAGATGAATATGATTTCATCCTTATAGACTGTCCCCCCAGTTTAGGATTACTTTCTTATATCTCCCTAGTCGCTGCTACACACGTCCTCGTCCCCATAGAAACCCACCTCAAAGCCTTTGAGGGAACCGATGAATTATTACAAACTATCACTCACGTTAAAAATAAAGCCAACCGCAAAATCCAAATAGCTGGGTTTATTCCCACGCGGTATGCTCAACAGAACTCAGCCGATAAACGCGCATTAGCAGCCATCAATGAACAACTTTTAGCTTGGGGTCGGATATTTCCCCCCATTCCCAGAGCCACGGCTTTTGTCGATGCCACAGAAGAACGTGCGCCCCTAGCAGTGTTTGACCCTAAACATTCTGCGGTCGCTATCCTTGAAGAAATCGCTTTGGCTTTGGAGGCTTTGTGATAAGACGTAAGCAAACTGAAAAACCCTTTGGGGGTCAAATTACCACCCCACCCCCAGCACCTTGGTTAGATTCACCGGAGGTCAAGACAGCAGGTGCTACTGAAACTACTATCAAGCTCAAAGATATTCGTCTGCCTGAGCAGCAACCCAGGCGATACTTTGACCCACAAGCATTAAAAGAATTAGTCTCGTCAGTTAAACAGCATGGCATCCTCCAACCTCTGTTGGTGCGTCCTGTGGCGGAAGGTCAATATGAATTAGTAGCAGGAGAACGACGCTATCGGGCAGCTACAGAGGTGGGACTAGAAAATGTCCCTGTGGTTGTGCGTGAGCTAACTGATGACCAAGCTTTTCAGTTGGCTTTGATAGAAAACCTGCAACGAGAAGACTTGAATCCTGTTGAGGAAACTGAAGGGATTTTGTACCTGTTGGCTATCCGGCTTGGGTGTGATGTGGAATCTGTAAAATCCCTGCTGTATCGAATGAAAAACGCCCACAGTAAAGGGGAACAGCACTCAAAAGACTCATTAAATGAATCTAGGAGAAACGTTTCTCCTAAAGGAGATGATGAGGCAGAATCTGGAGAAAACATTTCTTCTAAATCCGATGAGTCAATGGAATCTAAGAGCAACATTTCTCCTAAGTCAGATGAATCAAAAAAATCTAGGAGAAACGTTTCTCCTAAAGGAGATAATGAACAATTTCCCACGGTAAAAGAGGTGTTTGAAAGCCTGGGGCTAATGAATTGGCTATCGTTCACCACCAAGCGTTTACCTTTGCTCAATCTGCCCTCTGAGATTTTAATGGCACTGCGCTCTGGTCAGTTGGAATACACCAAAGCCCAAGCCCTGGCACGGGTAAAAGATGATGAACTGCGAAAACAACTTTTATCAGAGGCGATAGCTCAGGACTGGTCTTTAAGCCAAATCAAGGAACAAATCCCAGCCAGCACTTCGGCTGAATCACCCGACTCATCTAAAGCATCTAACCAAATACCGGAACAACTCAAAAATATCACCCAGCGCATTAAGAAGCGTCAGCTTTGGAAAGAACCTCGCAAGCAAAAACAGCTAGTAAACCTTTTAAACAAACTGGAAGCGTTACTGGGTGATGAGTAAGAAGGTTGTGGGGTTTGGGGTTTGGGGTAATGCGTGTTTATGTAGCGGCTCCCAAAGCAGGTGATGAGTAAGAAGGGTTTGGGGTATCCCCATCAATAAATTGAGGGGCTTTCAACCAATTGGGTGTAGAGTAGAATGTTAATTTTATTGCTCAACTTTTTCTTTACCCCCACACCCTACACCCTACCCGCTACACCCTAGTTTTAGTAATTTGGCACGAATTGCTTTTGTTTAGCACGAGTTGCTGTGTTATCAGGGGGAAGAAACGGAGATGGCAGAAAGGTTACAGATTCGAGAATTACTCAATGCTTGGTTAGATTTCATCAAAGTCGAAAATTTGAGTAATGCCAAAGTAGAATCTGCCGATTCGGAACAACCCAATATCTGGGAGTCTGGGGTCAATCTAATCGGTGATAAATTATTGCTTGATGAGTCTTTATTCAAGGAACTCAAGGAACCGTTCAAAAGCTCAAAGAAAAAAATTCAACCAAAATTACCATCCATTGCTGTAGCTTTCCCGCAGATTTATGAGATTGAAACGAATCACCGTCAATTTCGCCCGTTGTTTACCATTGACATTTCTCCTATCTTTGCAGGTAATTATCGTACTGGGGGATGGGATTTAACTGATTACGAGTTTCAACCTGTTATTCCCAATTTGATGCAGTGGTACGGGTTGGAGGAGTCAGGGGCTGAGGAGTTAGTTACTAGGGAAGGGTTGAAGGTGTTTCTGGAAACTACTTTTAATCGTCCTTTTAAAACGCTACAGGATTTTATGGGGCTGATTGAATTACCAGCCTTTCCTGTGCGGTCGAAACTTCTGCCTTATTTGTTGGATTTTGACTACTTTCCTTTCAATTACAACTTAAAAAAAGATTTTCTGAAAATTAGCGACCAGAGAAACTGGAATTGGGCAAGACCAGGACATCCGGCTTATGAATACTTGTTTGGAGAACCACTTGCACCTGAGCATGACATCCTCTTTTTAGGGGCTTTGACTCATTCGCCGCCGGATGATTATCAAGCACTTGCTTTGAAACATTCCCAGTCAAATCCCATTACTGCGGTAATTGGCCCACCGGGAAATGGCAAGACCACTTTGTTGTTACATAAGATAGCGCAACAAGTGGTACGTCGTGCTGTGGAATTAGCAAGAAAGGGTGAGGATGAAAGTAATTTAACTTTGGTTACTAGCACGAATAACCATGCTGTCAAAAATGTTGAGGAACTTTTAGCCAACCATTTCTCTCTTGACCAGGAACGGGTAGGGAGTAAGGAACAGGGAGAAGAGGGTCAAGACTTTCTCCCCTACCCTCTTCCCCCTGCACCAAGCCTCTTCTCTGACGGTTTCTACCTATCAGGCGGTTCTTTGGAGTTGGTAGATAGCCAAGTTTTACCTCGCTTGCAAGCTGCACTGGATTGGTTGGCTACGGCAAGGTTTAATGATGCTGAATGGGAGTCACTAAAGCAACAATTATTGGCTGGTGTTCAGGAGGTAGAAGACCACATCAAGCAAAATGAATATGAGCAGGAACAGAAAGCTGCTGATGAAAAGTTATTAGAGCAGTTATGTCACGAGATACAAGTGGTTGAGTCGGCGATAAATACTTTTACTTCTGAGTCTCAGTCGTCGTCACCACTATTGGAGTTTTCACGGGACTATTCTCAGTTCCCCCTAGAAGCGTACCAGCAAATCAGGCACTATCTTGACGGTGCTAGGCGTTGTTTACCGTCATCAGATGGACAGGGTTTAGGTAAGTCAGATAGGCAAGGGTTAGGTAAAAAAGACAACTGGTTTGTGCGGGTTTGGCAGGGAATTAAGAGATTTTGGCAGGAGTTAACTAAAAGTAGTCCGCGTTATGTTCTTAAGCGTTTGCACAAACAAATAGAAATGCCTGTGTTGGCAACGCTGGCGACTCCTTTTCCTTTTCAAATTCCGTTGACAACTGAATCTTTGATAGCAGCCTATGAAAGTGTTTCTCAGCTTGTCTCCTCAGCTTGGGAATGGCAGCAAAAACAGGGTGATTCTAAGAGGGTCAAAGGGCAGCTTGAGTTATTACAAGGGCAACTGTCTGAGTTGATGAGTCGCCGTTCTGGAGTGGAAAGCCGATTGGCTTCTTATCCCGGTGAAGATTTTTATGGTCGTTTCTACACAGAATTACATTCGTTGCAAGTTCAGTTATTTGAGTGGTCTTGGCAGTTTCAGCAGCAAGAAGCTCTGCGGCGACAAGATGAGGTGATGGTTTCTCTGAGGACTTATATTGCTGTCCTGAATGGCGAATGGGAGGCTTTTCGTCAGTTATCTGTGAATTGGAGAAATGTTTATCGGGATATTAGTCTGTTGTTTCCGGTGTTTCTCTGTACTTTGCATTCTATTCGGCGTTTGTTTCCTTATCCTGATAGTGGCTGTATCGCTCAGGTGATTGTCGATGAAGCGGGGCAAATTCCACCCCATCAGGTTTTTCCGGTTTTGGTGCGGTGTAATCGGGCTTTGATTGTAGGCGACCCGTTGCAATTGGAGCCGGTGATTAATTTGAGTGACCAGCAGAAGGAAGAATATCGCCGCAAGTCTTTTTTGGAGCAGGGTCTTACGGATGCTGATTATGACCGTTACAGTTCTACTGCTTCTACTGCTTATCATCGGGCGGCTGGGGCATTAGGACAAGCGGGAAATATTGGTCAGGGGATTATCCTGAAGTATCATTATCGTTGCGTTCCGGTGATTGCTGATTTTTGCGATCTGCTGTGCAATTATGGCATGATCATCAAGACTGAACCGAAGGATTCTCTACTGGGTACTAACCTAATTGGTTGTCATGTGGAGGGGAGGTTGGAAAACAATGTTAATTGGGCAGAGGTTGATGCGGTAGAGGCGTTGATTGAGGAGTTGTTAGGGGCGGGTTATTGTTTGAATTCTCCTGATTCTGACAAGACTATTGGCGTGATTTCACCTTACCGTCGTCAGGTAAATGCTCTGACTCAACGTTTAAAATCTCGTTGGTCAGATTTTTCAGACAAGAGCATTGGCACAGTTCATAATTTTCAAGGTGGTCAGAAGTCGGTGATAATTTTCTCGACTCGCCAATGTCAAGGCAGTGATAGTCTCTGGTTTATTAATCGGCGACCTAATTTACTCAATGTGGCTGTGAGTAGGGCGCGGGAATTGTTTATTTTGGTGGGGAATTTGGGGCGACTTTCTTCAGGGGGGCATACTAAAGAGTTGGTGGAGTATATCCAGCAATTTGGTGAGATGCGATCATTTTAATCAAGTGCAAATGCCAAAATCCAACTCTTTTGAAGAAAAATACCCCTATCTTTAATGTCTATTGTTGGAGCATTTGAAAGAATCGAGAAAAGAAGTCTGGAAATGTTTTAGCGGTACAATCCGGATTTTTAATGACAATACCTGGGACTTTTAAGCCAATGACAGCAAAGGCCATCGCCATTCGATGATCTTGATAAGTTTCAATTGATGCTGGTGTAATCTGGCTAGGCTCAATCTTCAGCCCATCCGCAAATTCTTCAACCTTAACTTTCAAACGACGTAACTCTGTGACAACAGCTCGGATGCGTTCAGTTTCCTTATATCGAATATGCTCTACATTGCGGATTGTAACAGGTGAACTGGCAAAGGGAGCGATCGCTCCTAATGTTTGCACCAAATCTGACATATCGTTCATATCAATGTCGATGCCTTGCAATTGCTTTGGCCCAATGACTTCGGTGTAATTATTACCCTCATGAATCTGGCAACCCATTTGTTCTAAGACATTGAGCCAAAGAATATCACCCTGACAAGATTGTTTGGTCAAATTGTTGACCCGAACCCGACCACCCGTGACGGCGGCAGCAGCAAAAAAGTAAGAGGCATTCGATGCATCGGGTTCTACATTGTAATGTCGAGACTGATAATGCTGACCCGCTTTGATCTGAAATTGATTCTCATTAGTTTGCAGCACTTGTACGCCAAAATCCGCCATCAGGCGACAAGTCATTTTCACGTAAGATTGAGACACCAGTGTCCCCTCAACCTCGATAATTGTGTCCTGTTTAGCATAGGGCGCAATCATCAGCAATGCCGAAAGTTGCTGACTAGTTTGGTTGGACTTCAAGCGAAAATGCCCACCTGAGAATTGCTGACTGTAGATAGTGTAGGGCATAAAACCAGGGCTGCCCTCAAAGTTAACCATTGCTCCGCCCATTTGCAGCACTTTCAGCAAGTCACCCATTGGTCGTTCTCGCATCCGAGGTACACCGTCTAAGCGATATTCCCCATTTCCTAGTGCCACCAATGCTGATATAAATCGTGCAGCAGTCCCCGCTAAACCTACAAATAAATCTGCGTGTTTAGCTGGAATATCGCCTCCCCTTCCCGCCACTTGAATCTTAGCTAGATTAGGATTCAGTGTGATGGCAATACCCAATTGCTCTAAACATTTAGCAAAATACTCGCTGTCCTCACTAAATAAAGCATTTTCTAGAATAGAGTTGCCTTGCGCCAAGGCAGAAACAAGCAATGCTCGATTAGTAATGCTTTTGGAACCGGGAACTTCCACAGTGGCGGAAATTGGGTAATTTACATAAGGAATTTCAACAGTATTCACTTTAATGTTCTATCCGTTCTGAATCTAAATCTGTTACAACTCTCAAACTTATGACTGAATATTACAGTAAATCCATTGATTTATAGTATTTTTTCAAGATAACTCCCTTCTCAACCAATGCGGCGCAAGGAAGTTATACAGTAATGGCTTCTCAAATCCTTATAAGTAAAGCTTAAGAGCTAAGTCATCCTGAACTATTACTATTTTAGAACGTAATTTGGATCGGTTTCTTACCTAATTTTCTTACTCAAGCCAGTTGTAGCGAAGCGGTGACTGAGCGCTGCGAAGAATTTAGTCGGCCTCAC
>REBL01000027.1 GCA_007692755.1 Nodularia sp. (in: cyanobacteria)
AGCGGCATCTAGCTTAGGGCGAATTTTGACAAAAGAACACATGGCGACTGTTGTCACTGTGTTGAAGGATTGTTTATCAGATGAAATTTATAACAGTAATTTTGACCTCTTCCAGAAATGTTACTCCCTCTTATGGGACTGCGCCCAAAATCTAACCTACCCAGATTTTTATCAAGCATGGCACACTGGGGAGGACTCCGGAAATTTAGATTCGCCTAGCCAGACTTTTACACCCCAAAACCTGCGAGCTGCCATTAATAGCGATCGCCTACTCAGTCCAACCATCCACCTCATCTGCATCGACACGAGCAAATTTATAGACCCCAATCACCCAGCATCTAAAATTTACACTGAAATCGTCAAAGCTGGCTGTCCCAAGTGCGAAGATGGCACACCAAAGACTATGACGGAACTTCAAACCTATTGGGACTTGCTAGAAACTGACAAACGTGCGGTTTTAGTGTTTTATCAAGGTATGGGTTCACAATCACAACAATTAAGCGATCGCATTCTCAACGACCTCAGCAGATTTGACAATACCATTTGTGTCATCGGCGACCAAACCAGCGATGATATTTTAAATCGGCTGCGGAGTCTGCAAAGTTAATTCGGCGTTAGCCAAGATATATGCCAAGTTTCTCCATTGATCGCGATCGCATCATATCTGCAACTCGATACTGCAATACACTTCCTCCAGCCGTTTTTTAGTTCGGTTGAACTCACGCCTATTTGGTAAAATCTAGGGTGAGCCAGAGGAGAACACACATGGTAGCCGCCCAAACAAATTTAAATATTCCCGCCTTAGAAGCAGAATATAGTCAAAGTTCACCAAGAGAAATTATCAAATTTGCCTTGGAAACTTTTAATAATCTCTCGATTTCCTTTAGTGGTGCTGAGGATGTTGTCCTGATTGATATCGCCTCAAAGATTACCAAAGATTTCCGTGTTTTTACACTGGATACCGGACGCTTGCACCCAGAAACTTATCAGTTATTGGATCAGGTGAGAGAACATTATGGGATTAAATTAGAAGTTCAATTCCCCGATGCGGCGGAAGTTCAAGCTTTAGTCGAAGAAAAGGGCTTGTTTAGTTTCTATCAAGATGGTCACAAGGAATGTTGCGGAGTTCGCAAAGTCAGACCATTACGCCGCAAACTCAATACCCTTGATGCTTGGATTACCGGACAACGCAAAGACCAAAGTCCTAGTACCCGCAACCATATCCCTGTAGTTGAAGTTGACACTGCTTTTTCTACCGCAGACCATCAGTTAATTAAATTTAACCCCTTAGCAAATTGGTCTTCTACACGGGTGTGGGAATACATCCGCGCTTTTAATGTGCCTTATAACAAGTTGCACGAACGCGGTTTTGTCAGCATTGGTTGCGAACCTTGCACTAGACCTGTGTTACCTAGCCAGCATGAACGGGAAGGGCGTTGGTGGTGGGAAGAATCCACAATGAAAGAGTGCGGTTTACACGCTGGTAATTTAGAAAAATAGTTGACATTCAGCGATTCGCTATATATTCTGGTAATACTATGGCGATCGCTACTCTTAAGAAATTTTACTAGGATAAATTTATTTATCTAGCAATAGAAAGTTTGCGATTATTGGCCAAGTCTCACAGGTGATTTTTGCTTTTCAGGTTCAGGTTTAACTCCATCTAATTTGTTGAAATGAGTCAGCAATTGATCAGGAGCAAAACCACTTCATCTACGTCTTTTTAACAGATAAACCTTTGATTGCTCTACCGGAAGAATTTCCGCAGTTTCAACTTGTGTGAAATTGCGATTACTAATTATTTCGCTAATTGTTTACCAACTCTAATTCAAACTGGATCAATCAATGCGTGTCCTGCATATTTTAAATCATGTCCGAGAAATTGGGAACGGGATCGTCAATGTAGCTGTAGACTTAGCCTGTCTGCAAGCCAAAAACGGTCATGAGGTGGCTGTTGCATCCGGTGGTGGCGAATATGAACAATTATTAGCAAGTTATGGTGTTAAACACTTGCAATTAAACCAAGCTCGCAAACCCGTGAATTTAATCTTAGCAGCTGCGCGTTATCGCCAAATAATCAAGCAATTTCAGCCAGATATCGTTCACGCCCACATGATGACGGGAGTTGTACTAGCGAAAGTTCTTAAAGCTAATTCTCACTATAATTTAGTATCTACAGTACACAACGAATTCCAACGCAGTGCTATACTCATGGGTTTAGCAGATAGAGTTATTGCTGTCAGCAAAGCTGTGTCTGAATCAATGGCCAAACGAGGAATTCCACAGCATAAATTACGGGTAATATCTAATGGCACATTGGGGAGTGTGCGAAATAGTAATATTCAAGAATATGAACCTGTAGAATTACAACATCCAGCGATTGTGACAGTAGCAGGAATGTATCAACGCAAGGGTGTTAGTGAATTAATTGATGCTTTCGCCCAAATAGCCGCAGATTTTCCCGAAGCAAATCTGTATATAGTGGGAAATGGCCCGGATAGGCAAAGTTTTGCGGAACAAGCCCAAAGTACACCTTGCAATCATCGCATCCATTTTGCAGGTTTTCAGCCACAACCGCAACGCTACCTATTAGCAGCTGATATCTTTGTTCTCGCCTCCCACCGTGACCCATCGCCATTAGTTATTCCCGAAGCTAGAGAAGCAGGTTGTGCTATTATCGCCAGTGATGTAGATGGTATTCCGGAAGCTTTGGATCATGGTGCAGCCGGTATTTTATTTCCAGCTAAAAATAGTCAGGCTTTAGCAGATGCTTTAGCTAACTTACTGCAAAATCCTGATCTTCTTTCCCAGTGGCAAGACCAAGCACAACAAAATTTACAAAGGTTAACAGTTGGGCGGGTGAATCAAGAAACTTTAGCCGTATATGCTGAATTAATGCCTCAGGACTTATTTATATATGGGTGATTACGTTCAGCCTGTTTTCTGCTCATGAAATTATAAAACTATCTCGCCGATGAAAATCTGCCTCTTGTCCTGGATGAGCTAACGCCCAGTAAGTAATATCACTGCTGATATCTTTAATTACTGTACTAATAGCAATTTCTATTTCTTGTTCTTTGTGGATGATTTTACTTAAATCTACATCCACAAAGAATGTGAAACTATCCAATTGCTTCTCGATACTAAAGGGGAGAACATGAAAAGCTGTTTCAGGGTGCATTCCTTGACGATAATCATCAAAATGATAGACATTCCAATGTCCGGACGGGGAAAGGTTAAATTCCCAATATTCGGGTGCATCTTTAATACCCACAAAAAACTCAAAACAAGTATTTTCCCAGAGTTGATTCTTGCGCCCTGGTGTGTGGGATAAGGGGGGAATAACCACTTGTTTTACGTCTTTGCTCACTTGGTAGCGGAGACTGAGTTGATTTCCATAGCGGGTAATATTCCCTGTAATGTGCAAATGAGGCGGAGGTTTTTGGGTGGGAAAAGGTTTGAGGGTAAATGTCTGATTTTTCATCTCAACTCTGCGATAATTTGGCGAATTTTGGTTTCTTGTAATTCAATACTTGCCGTCAGCTTAAACTGGACTAACGCCCTGGCTAAATTGTGTTCTGGATATTTGATTTTGAAATACACATCTCCCGCTAAATAGTCAGTCAAGAATCTCAGCCCTAACTCAAAGCTAATCAGACGAATAGCAGCGTAAATATAGGTATAATCATTTTCCGTGAGAAAAGCTTGAGCAACATTCAGATAACCTTGCAGAATACCCTTGCACAAGTCTGTATCAAAATAAACTTTTTCCCAATCTGGTGTTTCTTCTCCCACCGGATTACAACCCGACCGCAAACAGTCGCCAATGTCATAAT
>REBL01000213.1 GCA_007692755.1 Nodularia sp. (in: cyanobacteria)
TGCTTCTACCTTTTTAAACAACGTAGTTAAACCTGTGAAATTTGGGTTTTACCCCTTTGATATCTACCTTTGAGAAATCTGTTCCGCGGTTCAGAATCACTGGGTCTGATGATTCTACCCATAGACAAGCAAGTCTATTGCCAAAATCTAGAGAAATTTGAAGTCACAGACTCACAGCTACTACACCTGTTGAACAAAATCTCCTTGAGGTCCTTCAGCGAATGTCTACCTTTGAGAAGTCACACAATTCGGTAATCCCCCTAACCAGGTTAATATTTGCTGGTGAGCAATTCCGTAATTATGTACTAAAAAACACCACAAATCAAGTGTTGATCGCGGTTGTTTGATTTGCTTACTTGTAGTCATTGGCATTGCTGGGAAGTCCGGGAACTTTGCTTTATTTTTATCCCTGTGTACTTGATCTTAACTCATTCTCTCGCCGACCTGAATGCTTTTCAACAACAATCGGCAAAGAGTTTTGAGTTTACACACTAAAAACTTGAAGGTGGGTGTGCGTAGACCAGGAATTTCCGACTACGATGTAGTGACGAATCACTTCATTTTATATTGCCTGAGAAATTCTATTGGCAGTTGCGACGATGCTTCTCTTTTAATTTGACCTGCGCTAACTGCATCATATAAAGCTGAAAGCACTGCCAAATCTTCTGTTTGATAGCACTTACTCACCAATACTTGATAAAGTAAACCCTCAGATTCGACACTAAGATATCCAGTTTGAAAAGCAGATTCAACGAGTGTGCGAATCATGTTGATTAGGGGACAGCGAGCATTTTCTTGTTTCTATTCTGGATCATTTTTTTATTTTATTCATTGATATAAAACAGTAAATATAGGTGATTCTTATTACATAAATTTGTGATTTAGATCACAGTACCTGTCAAAAAAAGTTATTTTTAGGGGGAGAAATTACCGGAGAGTTTATCCCCTGGCGAACCTAGCCAAATAGCAAAAGATGGTGGCTGCTTCGACAAAATTACGCTTTCGCAAAATAAGCCTGATTATTTAGGCAAAAACTGGCGGAAGTCCTCATCTTTGTGACTCAATTGCACCCAGTCTAGATTTAAAGATGTAAATCGTTGCACTAAGCGATCGCAAGCCGGGCGTTCAGTGGCATAGTGTCCGGCATCAATTAAAATCAGATCGAGATCGCGGCTTTCCTGAAACTGATGGAACTTACAATCAGAAGTTAAATAAGCTTGAGCATGAGTTTTGACTACGGCCGAAATATAACTAGCGCCCGAACCGCCCAACACAGCAACTCGTGAAATCGTCTGCTGTAAGTCAGCAGTGGGTGAAAACATCAAATTAGGCACAGCGAGTCGGGTTTGAATTGTCGCGAGTAATTCTTCTAAAGTCAGAAATGGCTGTAATAAACCAACACGTCCGTAACCCAATCCAGCTTGTGTAGGTACTATAGGGGTGGTTGACTGCAAGTTTAAAATTTGAGCCAAAACGTCAGCAGTACCATCCTCTACTTGATCAAAATTGGTGTGGGCGCTATAAATGCCAATATTGTGGGTAAAAGCTAATTTTGCCATTTGGGCGATCGCTTCACCAGTACATAAAGACTTGAGAGGATTAAAAATCAGTGGATGATGAGCAAAAATTAGATTAGCATTGAGAGCGATCGCTTCGTGCATCACAGCCAAAGTCGGTGTCAAACACACCAACACCCGCGCCCTTGACTGCAACACCCCCGGCTCAATTTGCCAACCGCAATTATCCCAACTTTCACACCAAGCCGGATTTGCCCATGCTTCAAACCAAGTAATTAAATCAGCAATTTTCACAAAAACACGATCCTGGGAAACTAATATGTGATTGTTGAGTTCTTTAATTTTAGTGATTTGATGAAGTTGATCACAGATTCGTGAGGTTTCCACCAAAATGGAAATTTCCTGCTAGAAGATCCCAGTAATTTGGGAACTCTTATTTTATAGACACAGGCCAATTTATAGGGGAATGTATTGATGCTTTCAACAAACGGCGAACATCAATCTTGGGATATAAAAGAAACAGTTCTGCCCGTAGCGTCAAGTTTAACAGAATCTGAGGACACACTTACACCGGTAACTGTCGGGTCAGCCAGCAAATTCTACGGTCGTTATAGCGACTCAATGGAAATGTATGCCCCAGGCAATAAAGTTGCGAAGTATCTTGAAACTCACGCCTCATGGTTTTCGCGCTGTGCTGAACCGATGAAGGTACAACCCTTGGGAGAAAATGGTTATGCCGTGATTATCGGTCGCTTTGGCTCTTTTGGTTATGATGTAGAGCCAAAAATTGGTCTAGAACTTTTACCCCCAGACCAAGGAATCTACCGGATTCGGACAATTCCTGTTCCTGACTACCATCCGCCTGGTTATGATGTAGACTATCAGGCATCGCTACAGTTGGTAGAAAATGCAGGTAACAACGCTTCTAGTGGTTTTAGTGAGATTACACGAATTGAATGGGAATTAGATTTGTTAGTGAATCTGCACTTTCCGAAATTTATTCAACGATTGCCCAAATCTTTAGTTCAATCTACAGGCGATCGCTTACTTAACCAAATCGTCCGTCAAGTCTCCCGCCGCTTAACTCGCAAAGTCCAGGAAGATTTTCATCAATCTCTAGGAATACCCTTTCCTCGTAATTCCCGGAAAAACCGATGAATTCACAGTCATTAGCCAACAGTCAATGGCTAATGACTAACAACTAAGAACTAATAACTAAGCATTAGTCAGAATTCTTTGGACAATTTGCACCCCAGTAATAGCCTGCCAAGTAAACAGTCCTAAAAGCGCAAAATTCAACACAATGTGAGTTGCACGCGCCCAATTTGCTCCTTTTTGCATGAAAGGAGATAAAGAAGCCGAAAATGCAATTAAGCTCGTCATTCCCAGCCCAGCTAATAAATGCGGCCCCACAAACAACTTACCGTTATTGATGTAGGTGACAGCCATCCCACCAATCGCGCCTGTCACCATCAAACCTAAGAGTATAGAACCCATTTGGTAGTGTTTAATGTTATATCTACCTTTAATCAGTTCTTTCTTTTCATCCCCTTGAGCGCCTCTGGTACGCTGTACTTGTAGCCCCAAGTAGGCAGCGTAAAGTGAGAGTGCTAATAGTCCCCACATGGTTAGCGGGTGAAAAAAGTTCAGCCAATATTTAACTTCAGATGACAGTTCCAGACTCATAGTGTTCTCACCCAATTCTTAAATCTTCATAAAAATTAGCATAACTCTAATTTCTGTGCTTAAAGTTGCCAATGGTAAAAGATGTGAGAAAGTCACACTTGAGTTCCACCCTCCTCTGCTTCTTAATTACGAATTACGTAAAGCCCTGACGGGCATAGCTGCGCTTACCGCGTAGCGTGCCGGAGGCTCTACTACGAATTAATTTCCCCTCTTGCCAAAGTGGTTAAACAAATTCAGACTAAATTTTGGGACTAGACTCACAAAACCTGCTGGTGCGGGGAATATTCATTATGGAAAATAACGATGTCTTGCTGCTAAAGTCTGCTAAAAATGGCGATATTAAGCGGTTGAGTGCGCTACTGGCTGCTGGTGCTAAGGTGGACGTTGGCGATCGCGATGGGACTACAGCCTTAATGTTTGCTGCCAATTTAGGTTACACCGAAATAGTGCGATCGCTCTTAGATGCTGGGGCAAATATTAACTTACCTCGAAAACGCTATGGTTTGACGGCTTTGATGTTGGCTGCTAGTACCAATCAACTGGATATTGTGCAGCTTTTGGTATCCAGAGGTGCTGATGTGAATGCCATTAATGAAGATGGCAGCACAGCTTTAATGGCGGCTGCACTTAAGGGTTATGTTGATATGGTGCAAGTCTTACTGGCTGCTGGCGCTGACATGAATGTCACAGACCAAGATGGTGATACTGCTTTGAAATTGGCTGTAAAACACGGTCACACAGCAATTTTAGAATTATTACTACAAAACGATACAAATGTCAATATTCCAGATGAAGAAGGTGAAACATTTTTGATGATTGCGGCTGACTTGGGACGTTTGGAAGTTATACAAGCATTGCTGGCAAATGGGGCTGATGTCAACCTGAAAAACGAAGATGGTAGTACCGCATTATTGGCAGCCGCCGCCGCAGGACACAGTGCGGTCGTATCTGCTTTACTAGATCAAGGTGCCGAAATTAATCTTCAAGACCAAGATGGAGAAACTGCCCTACATCTGGCTGTTGTAGAAGGTTACATTGATTTGGTGCAAATGTTACTTAAGCGAGGTGCAGACCCTCAAATTGCAAATCACCTGGGTGATACACCAATGCTTGTCGCCGCATTCCAGGGACATAGCCAAATCGTTGAAATATTGCTGCGTTCTGGTGGAAAAATGAATGCTACAACGCTGGGTATACCTTTGATGCTAGCAATATCGCAGGGATATATTGAGACAGTAAAGATACTATTAAACTACGGTGCTGATGCTAATACTTTAGGCAATGATAGTAAAACAGCATTAATTAAGGCAGCAGAAGGCAACTACACAGGAATTATCCGGCTGTTGCTGGCTAAGGGTGCAAATGTAAATTTCCAGGACTTAGCAGGGGCAACAGCATTGATGTGGGCAGTCTCTGGGGGCTATAGTGGGGCTGTACAGATATTACTCCAAGCAGGGGCAGATATAAATATCAAGAATCGGGGCGGTTATACGGCTTTGATGATTGCAGAATTTAATGGGTATAAGAATATAGCGCAAAGTCTGCAAAAAGCTGGCGCACAGGAATAGCCATATTGAAGAAAAAGTTCAGAAAACAAAACTCCGCCGCCACTGTTATCAACTTGCCGCGCCGGAGGAGGAAAAAATTGAAACACTAAGGTATAACAGGCAAAATGTTTCTACCTTAGTGTTTCCTACTGTGCTAGATACGCTAAATATATAAGGTTTAATTATGGCGAACAGTATTATAAAGAGCAGTTTCCATGTATCATAATCAGCGGCTCATGGAAAACGCTGAAACTAGTTGCGCTCACGGATTTATTTCAATAATAAAAACTTTTAAAAAGTTAGGCGAATCTATAGCAACTTGTAAGTAAATGAAGTACAAATTTTAATATTATAAATCTTGTGGGGTGTTCATATTAACCGCCCTTGTGTACCTCACTTAGATAATTTTGTATCTCAATGGATACTTTCCAAACATCCTCTCAAATTGAACTAAAGATAGCCCCAATAATTGGCAACATTCCCAAACAGCAACAGGTACAAAATTTATGGGTAGGAATTGGTTGTCAAAAGGGTAGTTCACGGCAATTGATGGCAACGGCAATTCAGACAGTGTTTCAAGAAAATCAACTCAACGAAAATGCGATCGCAGGTCTGGCAACTATCGACAAGAAAGCTTCAGAAGCTGGTTTAATAGAACTCTGCCATCTTTGCAGTTTCCCCTTAAAAATATTTCCCGCAGATATTTTGTCTAAAGTTTGCGTCCCCAACCCTGTCAAAATCGTTGAAACCACAGTGGGGACTTTCAGCGTATCTGAAGCCGCTGCTATTCTTGCCGCCTCCCACATCAGCCCATATTTAACTAGAAACCAAGAGTTAAAAATCAGGTTATTAGTTCCTAAACGAATTTTTCGCTTACAGGGGGAAGCAGGGGCGGTGACAATAGCTGTTGCTGCTGAAGAATTATCTTTTCCTACAAAATCACTCTGAGAAAATAGCTAATCAGACTAGAAACAATTGTCAGCACAATTGAACCCACGAAAGCAGGCCAGAAACCTTGAATTTCAAAACCATAACCAGGAGTCAGGTTACTTGCTAGCAAAATGGTTAACGCATTGATCACGAATGTAAACAAACCAAAGGTAATTAAGGTAATAGGAAACGCTAAAATACTGAAAATTGGTCTAATAAACGCATTTACCAAACCAATAATTGCTACCGCTACTAAAGCAGCTACAAAATCCCTGACAAAGAATCCAGGAACAACGTTAGCAGTAATGAGCAAAGCCACCGCAGTACCCAGCCAAGTTAGCAAAAAGTGTTTCATCAGTTTTTCTAGAAATTAGCAAGCAGTTTAGAACATCCTGGTGCGTCTTCAGGTTTAATTCTTTTTTGTGCCTGGTGCGTGAGACCAAAAGATGTGGTTCTTCCCCGAAAATCTCTGTATTAGCTATCTTCGCAATAATGCTTCCCAGGTAGCACCACCAACTACACCGTCAGCCTCCAAACCATAGCGCTGTTGTGCAGCTTTTACTGCGGCTTCAGTCATGATGCCAAAATCTCCATCTACATCGCCAGCCAGAAAACCAAGCTGTTTTAGTCGTTCTTGCAGCTTCCTTACTTCCGAATTACGCATTCCTAAACGTAAAATCGGCAATCCTTGAGAGGTATATTGGACACCAGGGATTTGTCCAGTCAATGTAGTAGATGGTCTGGAAGGCTGTGAGGCAGGTCTTGGCTGAGGTTGAGGATTCGCTCTGGGAGGAATAGGACTCACAACCCTTGTTGTGGGACTAGTCTGGGTGGGAACAGGAAAATTTGCTCTCAAGTTAGATGGCGGGTTAGGAGAAGAGATGCTTGGTGTAACTATTGGCTCTGTCGGGAATAGTCGTTGCCAAGTCATAGCATCAACAATACCATCTGGATTCAAATCAACTGCTTGCTTGAAACGAGAAACAGCGCTGGCTGTGTCCGCTGTGTAGATACCATCCACAGCACCTGAGTAAAAACCCAAAAGTCTCAAAGCCGCTTGAAGTTCTGATACCCGTTCTCCTTGACTGCCAACTTTGAGGGTAGGACGGCTAATACTAGCTCTAGGAATTACTTGGGCAATTCGTTGAGGCGCTACAATTGCTACCACTGCATCAGAGGTAATAAATAATAATGTAGATGAAAACAGAAGTAACCAATAAAACTTACCTGTCTTCAAGCAATGAAATGCTCTTAGTGACTCAAAGTAGTTGAAAATACTTGTTGTCAGGCTAACTTGCATGGACTTTATTCCTAGAATCTTCTGATGCTTATATTACAGCCGCTTGAGTTCATAAGACAGCTGATGCCATAGCTCCGCTCACCGCGGAACCTCTCGCAGAGAAGGTATGGCAATTTAACACTCAGCGCTGGGAAATGCACTATTAATAGCTGTCTCTTGACCCACCAAAGACACATAGGGTTCTTGTAAATACTTACAGGCAGAGGCTATGGTATCTTTTACACTCACAGATGCAATCAGTTCTTGAAACTGCTGGTCAAAATCAAGTCCTAAACCCAAAGTTTCATACCAGCCGTATATTTGAGCAATTTGTCCGTTAGTTTGTTTACCCAAAGCGTACTGCCCTAGAATTTTGTTTTTAGCTGCTTGCAGGGCGGTTTCTGATACTTCTGTAGTACAGAGTAAATCCACTTCTTGACGTAGCCCTTGCAGAGCGATACTGGTATTTTCTGGTGCTGTACCCATATATACGACAAATGACCCCGGATACAGCCTTGTAGGATAAAATGCCGATACTTCGTAAGCTAAACCCCGCTTTTCCCGTAGTTCCACAAACAAGCGGCTAGAAAGCCCATTGCCCAAGTAGGTAGACAGCAATTTTAATGGGGCGTAGTCTGGACAACTGACCGAAGATCCCAAATAACCTAACATCACAATCGATTGCTGTGTTTGTACAGGCTGTAGTCGATGCTGTGGTTCTGCCTGAACTTCTGGTAAAGTCACTAATGGCAAAGATTGTGCAGGAATTTGCCAATCGCCAAATACTTGTTCTACTAGTGCTACGGCATCTTCTAAGGTGACTCGCCCGGCAATACTTATGACGAGATTATCGGGACGAAAATATGTTTGGTGATACTGCACTAGGTCAGCACGGGATAAGCCGCCCATTGTGGTTTCATCTCCCAGTATTGACATAGCATAGGGATGATTTTGGTACATTACCTGCCGCATTTGGCTAAAGGCAACGGTAAACGGCTGCTCTTTCTGAGAGCGAATATTTTGTAGTGCTAAACGCTTTTCTAATTCCACTTGGGCTTCGGGAAATGTAGGCGATCGCAATATTCGCCCAGCCAATGTTAAAATCTCCGAAAAGTCGGAAGTCACTGTCTTTAAAGACAATAAAAAATAATCCGTAGCAGCATCTGCACTTAAACTTGCTCCCACAGATTCGATTTGTTCAGCCAGTTCCCAGCTCGAAAGTCCATCGCATCCCTTTGTCATCACTGCTGAGAGCAAATGGGCTAACCCCGCTTGCTCCCGTGTTTCGCAACAACTACCAGCACGGACAAACATTCGCGCCGCCACAATATCCGCAACCGGATTTTCTGCCACCAACACGACAATGCCATTATTTAATACAGTGCGATGAATAGGAGAGGAAGATGGGGAATTTTTCACAGTTATAAGTAATAAATTATGAGTTATTCTTGCTGGTTAGTTGTTAACACTAAACAACCAACCACTGATATTAACAGGGTTTAAGTATAGTAACCGCATAATTCTGCGGTGAAAGAAACTGTTGCGCTAATTGTTGCAGTTCTTGGGTATCAAACGATTGAATCTGCTGAGGATATGCTACTGCTAATTCAGCTTGGGCAATAGTGTTGTAGTATCCATAAAGCCCAGTTAACTGATTTGGCGTTTCTGTAGAAAAGGCATATTCATTACAAAGCAGTCTCCGTGTCCGGGCGAGTTCCGGCTCACTAATTCCTGTGGTTTGCAAATCATTTAAATGACTGAGAATCAAATTTTCTACTTGATCTAAATTTTCTGGCTCTAACCAAGCAGTAATTGTAAATAAACTTGATTCTCGTTGTAAGGAAAAATTACTACAAATTCCCTGTACTAATTGCAATTCTTCCCGTAAATCACGCACCAGTCGGGAAGTTCGCCCTTCTGACAATAACACCGCCAACAAATCTAAACCATAGGCAGTGTGTAGTTGCTCTACCCCTGGTACAACCCACGCCATCATTAAGCGTGCTTGTTCTAGGCGTGGTAAACAAATTTCTTGGCGATGAATTCCAGTAATCACCGGCGCTATTATTTTTTCAGACTGCGGACAGTCTAATGGTGGAGCAAAATCAGCAAACGAGTTATTTACCAGTTCCCAGGCCGACTCTTGAGGAATTCCCCCCACAACCACTACCGTCATGTTTTCCGGTTGGTAGTGGGCGCGATGAAAACAACGCATAGCATCTGGTGAATGCTGCATTAGTTCTAGCTCAGTACCTAGCACCGAACGCCCGTAAGGATGGTTTTGATAGATACTTTGATTCAGGGCTTGGAATCCTATCCAATCGGGATCATCATTGCAGGAGCGAATTTCTTCTAGCACTACATCCCGTTCGCGGATAAATTCATCGTCTGGAATGGCGGCATTAATCAGCAGTTCTCCCAAGTGAGGCAGAGTATCTGCTAAATAAGAAGCTGCTGTAGTTACGGTGTAATGAGCATAATCATAACTTGTCGCTGCATTACTCACGCCGCCTCTGGTTTCAATGTTGTGATCAAACATTCCAGGGGCTAGCGTCGCCGTACCTTTAAAAATCATGTGTTCTAAAAAATGAGCCATGCCGAACCACGGTTTTGGCTCAAGGGTTGCTCCGGCTCGCACCCAAACATCAGCCACAACTACAGGGGTAGTGGCAATTTCTTGATGGATAAGTGTTAAACCATTATCTAGTTTAAGAACCGAAGCTGGAAACACAGTATGCTCTAGTTGTTGTTGTGACAAGTTTTTGTAGCTTTAACCACAATTTAAGACAATTTTTGCTATTTTAACTCTGAACGATCACTAATTTAGAATCAACGGATACAGATTTTGTTTTCGTGAGCAGACACAGCCAAATCATTCAGCTGATATTTGCCAGTGAGAATTGATAATTTTTATTAATTGACGCGATAGGAGCAAAACGTCATATTTTCAAATTGCCAGTGTAGCGCCAACGCCGATAAAATTAAAGCCCCCAAGTTTTTGCTAACTTTGGGAGCTAATAATTTTAAGTTCACCGCAACGCCGTTTTACCTAAGTTTATGACCTGGTTAAACCAGGTGGGTGCCGACTTTCTTCGTTTTAAGTTTCCGGGTACACGCCCGGTTTACTGCCACGAGACCTGTTAGCTTCCCTTTTCTTTAAAGACATAGATCAAAAAACTTGATGGCAGTCACCAACGTCGTAGTGCAACTAAAACTTATTATAGCTTTCTCAAACAGGTTGTGTGTTCAGTATGGAAATTTTCTAGTGGGATACCAGATAGATTCTATCGTCTGGGCTATGGTACTGATGGCATCTCGGTTTTGATCATCTACTAATACGGTGACGTGTCCCAGTTTGCGCCCAGGACGTGATTCTGTTTTCCCGTACCAGTGAACGAAAGCTTGGGGAATCTCGGCTAATTTTTGGCGCTGGCTTTGGTAGTCGCTTCCCGAAATTTCATACCCTAAGAGGTTGACCATTACAGCACTAGCACAATGTAAAGCGGGATTGCCCAACGGTAAGCCACAAACGGCTCTCAAGTGCTGTTCAAACTGAGATGTTTCACAAGCGTCTAAGGAGAAATGCCCAGAATTATGGGTACGAGGGGCAATTTCATTTACCAAGACTTTACCTGCGGCGGTGAGAAATAGTTCTATGCCAAAAACTCCCACGACTTGCAGATTATTTAAGAGGGTATGAGCGATCGCCTCAATTTCGGCTGCTTGATGGGGTGTAATATCAGCAGGTGCAATCACTCGCCGACATACCTGTTGTTCTTGTTGGGTCTCTACCACTGGGTAAGTCACAACCTCACCGGCTACAGAACGGGCGGCAATTATTGCTAATTCTCGTTCAAAGGGGACAAATTCTTCTATTAGAAATAAGGATTGACTTAAAGCTGCATTTGTGTTATTTAAAGCTAGCTTTTGCTGCAAATCAGCTAAATCTTTAATAATGAAAGTACCTTGACCATCATAACCGTGCCGTCTGGATTTTAAAACCATCGGAAAACCCAAGGCTTCTATTTGAGACGGAAGATTGTCTGGCTGTTCCAGGGCGAAAAATTTAGGAACAGGTAATCCCAACTTTTGTAAATAGCAACGCTGATTATATTTATCTAAAAGAGGAGTTAAAGCTGCTAACCTTGGTCGAAAGCAAACACCTTGATTTTCAATAACAGATAAAGACTCTAAATTAACAAATTCATTTTCAAAGGTAATGACATCAGTTTTTTGTGCTATAATCTCTGTGGAGATAGCATCATCAACTTTAGCCAAAACAGTATCGTGAGCGATCGCCACAGCCGGATCATCAGAACTAGGAGTTTGCACCACCAATTCAACGCCTAACTTTTTAGCTGCATCCCCCATCATCCAGGCTAGTTGCCCACCACCAATTATACCAACACGCTTCATCGACATCCCAGAGAATAACGAGTTTCTACGCCAGTTTTAGAATTTACACCACTGGCTTTGTTACACAGTTCTTTGATTTGTACGCCATCCAAAATTGCATCTGTGAAATCCGCACTGTCTATATTCACATCTGTAAAAGTGGAACGCAGCAACAGAGCTTCTTTGAAAACGGCATCGCTTAAATCAGCCCCTGCGAACTTTACCTGATCCACCATAGCATTAGTTAAATCCGCCCCGTGCAGATTTGCTTGGGTCATTACCGAAGCACTCATGACGGCTCCCCGTAAGTCAGCATTTTCAAAGTTAGCTAATTCCATATTGGCGTTAGAGAACTCAGCCGCTTGTAAACTTTGTCCAGAAAAATCGCGTCTGGCTAACTCTGCATTGCTAAATGACATGGGGTGAGTCCAATCTGCCCAAGCTGGTGAAGCTAGGAACCATACAGTCATCCCCAAAATAAATGCTAATCCTCGCTGACAAAACATAATCAGGTATATAATTTTGTATTTAATCGCTCTCTCCAGCTTACCGCATTTGAATGTGGGACTCACCAGCCAAGCCTGACTGTTATATCTATTAAGTTATGAGTTATACATTCTGATTTCATGATATCACTTAATTTCTCTCACTGTTGAATGGGAATTTCTATTACAAATTCTGCACCTTCCCCAGGTATTGAATTACAAGATAAATTCCCACTATGTTTATCTACTATAATCTGATAACTAATAGATAAGCCTAATCCTGTACCTTTACCCACATCTTTAGTTGTAAAGAAAGGGTCAAATAATTTTGTCAGTGTTTTTTGGGGAATTCCTCGACCATTATCGGCAATGCGGATTGCTACCCTGTTTGTATTGACAACTTCAGTAATAATATGAATTTGTCTTTGTTCTCTGATGAAATTTTCTTCTAAAGCATCAATAGCATTACTTAAAATATTCATAAATACCTGATTTAATTGCCCAGGATAGCATTCAATCTCAGGAATTTCACCATATTTTTTGATGACTAATATTTCTGGAGAATTCGGTTTTGCTTTCAGGCGGTTTTGGAGAATCATTAAAGTACTTTCCAGACCATCGTGGATATTCACCTGTTTAAATTCTGCTTCATCTAAACGCGAAAAATTCCGCAGAGATAACACAATTTCCCGAATCCTCTCGGTTCCTACCTGCATAGAAGTCAGAAGTTTAATTAAGTCTTCTTTGATAAATTCTAGGTCGATAGCGGCAATTTCTGCCTGAATTTCTGCTGGTGGATGGGGAAAATGTAATTGATAGAGTTCTACTAGCCCCAGCAAGTCTTGAGCATATTCACTGGCTGGAATGAGATTACCATGAATAAAATTGACTGGATTATTAATTTCATGGGCGATACCCGCAACCATATTACCTAGTGAAGACATTTTCTCACTGTGAATCAGTTGAGATTGGGTGCGTTGCAGTTCGTACAGGGTCTTTTCTAGGTTTTGAGTTTGTTGCTGCAATTTGATTTCGGCTTGTTTGCGATCGCGAATATCACGCGTAATAGTTGCCAAACACAAAGGCTCACCAGTTTCATGACTTTTAACCACGAACAGGTTAAAATCAACTGAAATTGCTTCTTCAGTTTGCAGATGTCGAAAACGATATTCACCTTGCCACATACCACGCTCCATCACAGTAGGCATAATTCGCTGCTGTAGATCTTCTCTATCTTCGGAAAGTATGTATTCCAGAATGTTGAATCCTTTGGCAATTTCTAAGCTTTCAACACCTACTAGCTTGAGTCCAGCTTCATTAATGAACAGGCATTCTCCTCCTAGAGAAGCACAACCAATCAAGTCACTGCTATTTTCAATCAGTGAAACAAACATTTGGCGGTCTTGTTCGGTTTGCTTGCGTTCTGTGATGTCGGTGACTGTAACTACAAGCTGTTCAATTCTTGAAGTACTGTCAAACAGAGGTGTGATATTCAACAGCCACCAAGTTTCCTGGTCATCGATAGAAAAAGATTCTTCAAAAAATATGCTTTTACCAGACTGAACACATTGCCGATAATGATCACGATAAATATCCGCCATCTCAACAGGTAGTGCCTCAGCCAAGATTTTTCCAGGAAATGATTCTAAAGGTATGGGGCTAGTCCTCAAAATACCTGGATTAAATTTAACGTAACGAAATTCTTCCCCATTGTTGAGAACGTCTAAAACATAAATGCCATAATTTACTCCTTCCCAAATGCTTTGCAAAAACTGTGCTTGCTCTTGAAGTTTTTGTTCTGCTTGTTTACGCGCACTAATATCAATAAAACAACCATGCCAAATGATTTCACTCTCTGCTAGGCGTTCTGGGCGAGCAACCCCCTTGATCCATTTGTACTCACTAAAGGATGCGAAAGTCCGCCACTCATATTCAAAGTTTTGCAGTGTTTGGGCAGAATAAGCGATCGCTGCCTGCAACCGGGCCAAATCTTCAGGGTGAACATAGTTAAAAGCTAAGGTGGCATCTGTTTGAATTTCTTCTGGCTCTAGTTCCAAAATTTCTCGACATCCCGAAGAAACGAAGGGAAAAGACATTGTGCCATCCAGATCAAGACGAAATTCAAACAGCATACCTGGTACATTGTCTGCTATTCGTTGCCACCTGGCTTCAGCTTGACGGAAAGCAGATGTACGCTTTTCAACCCTATTTTCTAGCTCCTCATTCAATTTTTTTAGTTCTGCTTCTTTTTGCTTAATGTCAGTTATATCCATTAGCACTCCGCAGAAAATTAGCTCTTGTTGCTCATTCAGCATAGGAGTTGAATCTCCACGCCACCAACAAATTTCGCCGTTAGGTTTAATCAATCGTCCCTCATAATGCCAAGAAGTAGAATTTTCTACTGCATCTTCTACTGAGGTAATATAGGTTTCACAATCCTCTGGATGTAAACGAGCAAAAAACTGATTGAAATCCTGGGTCATCTCGGCTGCGGTGATACCTGCCAGATCCCAGATAAAATCGCTTATATAGTCCACTCCCCAAACACCGTGACGGTTTGTGAACTGGAAAATAGCCCCAGGCAAATTAGCGGCGATATCTTGGAAGCGTCTTTCACTATTTGCCAGAGCGATTTCTGCTTGTTTTTGGTCAGAAATCACTTCTTTGAACATGATAATACCACCGATTTCGCCAGAATCTTGATACCAAGGATTTATCTCCCATTTCACCCATTCAGTTTGACCATTTGCACGCCAAAAAACATCTTCGTCACATTTCTCAATGGCTCCGGCTAAACAGCGTTGATGAATTTCCCGCCACTTCTGGGAAATATCCGGGAAAACTTCATAATGCGATCGCCCAATAATATTTTCATCGCCTAAGCCGAAATCTTCCCGCCAACGGCGACTGACTAACAGGTATCGCATTTGATGGTCAAATATGGCAATCGCCGCGGGTGTATACTCTATAAATGAACCCACTTGCTCTTGGCTATATTTCGGGTTATTAAAATTTACTTGCTGACGCAGTTCTATCAGTTCTTGTTGAAGGGATTCATATGTATTTTTATCGACAGTGATCAGATTACCAGGCATAGTTTCGTATATTTCCAACTAAGGGGCTGAAGTTAACGGCAGTATTTATGTTTCCCATTTTCAGATTGGTCATTTCAAATTAACTCAAAATTTATCTTGATTGATGCTAAATAAATAAATAAGTCTTTGAGGATTTAATTTTGCTATTTTTAGCTTTCATAACCAAGAAGAGAAGGAGAAAGGAATTTTTAAAATATCGAATTGGGAGAATTTATTTCGGCAAAATTCCTCAGCTTAGTATCTATTAGAACAATTTTGCCACATATTTAAGTCCAATTACCGTGATTTAGGAGCAACTAATTTTACAAATAGTAAAGTTTTACAGCAGCTGGGGCAGTTTTTGTAAATTTATGCGGAATTGATGTCAGTGGCACTGAAGTTAATAGGCAATCATATAAATGTTATTAATATGACAAATAAAAAGTATCTTTTACCATTTATGGTGGTAGCGATCGCAGCTAGTATAAGCAGTTGTAGTTCTACTCCTAATCCTACTTCGGGCAGTATTGAGAGTGGAACACCACCTCCTAACACCACGCCAAGAGCAACTCCAGAAAAACCAGATGCAACTTCTAAAGTTCCCACGAGTCAGTTAGCTCAGGTAACTTTATATACAAGTGATATTCAGTGTCAAGAATTGATTCCGCAACAAATATCTGTACCAGCAGAAGAACCTTTAACAGGTGCCGTGGCTAAAATTATCGAAGAACAAGATACAGCTGACTTTGATTTGTCTGCTTATCGTGTCAAAGTTGAAAATGGCATTGCTACAGTTGATTTACGGCTATCTCCTTTGTCAAAGCGACAGTTCGTTTCTCTTTCTAGTTGTGAACAGTTTGCTCTATTTGGTAGTCTCCGTAAAACTTTAATGAGTAATGCTGAATGGAATATTAAAGAAGTTCGCTTCACTGAGCAAGGGAAGGCAGTAATTCTGTAAAACCTAGAGGATAAGCTGAAGTTTAAGATATGTTCATCTGCATTACATATTTTCCCTTACCCATTAATTTTGCATATCATCTTGGAGAAATATGTAATTTTAGTTGGACAAACTTGTCATCACTTGGGCTAATTCATTAGATAAATTAATAGTAGCTACTTGGCATTTTTTAAATAGAACACCAGCTAAAAAATAATAATCTTTAGAATAAAATGCCATTTTCTTTTTGCGTAAGCTTTCTATATATTTTTTAACTTTTGGCTCTGAACTATAGTATCCAAATTTTAAAGGTAAAACCATAAAATTTTGCACAGAATAGTTATTTTGTTCAGCTTTGTTAATCGTACTTGTGGGATTAGAAAAGCTAGATACTAAAACTAGGACATTTTCATAATCCAATGACAAAAGATTGTTGGTAACTGTGGCTCCATCTACGCCTCCAAATAATAGCGGCATATAAATATCTGAATCTGGCGCAGGAAGATAAGGTGGATTTGCTACAAGATATTCAGCGTTGGGTTTAGAAGCATTAAATAAGCATGAATTAGAAATTCTATATTTATGAGCGAGATTGTATTCATCAATTTTGGAATTTGCCAGTTTCCATGCAGAGGTATTTAACTCAAATCCATGTATGACAGCATCAAACTTATTTTTAAGTAATGAATTGATCATGGGGCTGCCATCTCCTGAGCCAAATTCCACTATTGACTCAGAATTTCTACAATTTTTTAGAACAAAGGTTTCTAAGCAATTTGAGTAAAAATTAGATTCTTCAGGACAAAAAAAGATATTTTTCATGTGGCTGCACTTCAACAGTATTGTATAATCTGCATACAAACAAATTAGTTTCTACTTTGATCAGTCCAAAAAAAGCTTTTCCTTGAGTAAGTAATTGATCACCAAGGAAACAGATATAGATACGAATTAATATCTCGATAAGCCAGATATGCCAAATTAAAAATTCCCCAAAATTACACGTTATTTTTGGGGAATTTATGCTTTGGGTATAGCAGTTGATTCTGTTTGGCGTATTGATTGCACAATAGCTTTAGCCGCGCGATCGCTCATTAATTTTTCTTGGTCGTACCCAAGTAGCAGCTCCCAAGCATCATGGGGATACAGTTCTGCTAAAGGCAAAGCCACATCATTCAACATCCACTGTCCGTGGCGTTCATCTTCTCTGATGTGCAGTTCCCAATAACCC
>REBL01000122.1 GCA_007692755.1 Nodularia sp. (in: cyanobacteria)
CTTGTAGAGACGTTCCATGGAACGTCTCTACATCCCTTAACCGAAAGGTATTGAACATCAAGTTAGCAAAATATTTTATTTGGCAGTGATTATACTGTGATTGACTTATTAAATACTCTATTTTATACTTTATTCTTAATTCAATTAATTTAGATTATCAGGGTTATCAAAGTGAATCAATTAACAACAAATGCCGACTTAGCCAATGTGGATTATACTGATTTATTAACAAAGATATTACAAGCATTAAAAAAAGAACAGATATTTGAAATCCGTAACCAGAATAAATGGCTACTAATTGATATTAATAAAATAGCCAGTCAAATAGCTACTTTACAAGTAGACAGTCCTTTAGGAAACGCTAAATCAGTCAAAACAGCTACCCTTAACTTTACTTCAGGTTCTCAAGAAAAATTTCCAGCACAAATTAGAGAAATTACCGCTTGTATTCAGAACAGCTTAACCAAGATTTCTCAGAATACAGATTATCCAGATAGATTTGCATTAATTAAACAACTCATCACAGATTTGCACACATTTCGGGGAAAATCAGATAAATTTGACCTCACATATAACTTTCCTAAAAGTGAAAACCTACAAAAACAACGTTTAACACTTAAAAAAGACGACAGCAAACAAAGACAATTACTAAAAGCGCATAAACTCAAAATTTCAGTAGATAAACCCCGTGATTTTCCTGCACAATTATTAGAGGGAATTAATAACTATATAGACACAGAATTTGTAGATGCAAGTTCCACAGACAGAGAAGACATAGAATACATTTTAGAAAACTTAAAAGAAAATAGTAACTCTGATATTTACAAATTAGAAAATCTAGTCAACCAACAAACATTGGGTAAATTAAAAAGGCTAGCCAAGATTAGATATTTAGAATTTCTTTCTGAAAACGTTAATGAAAATGCTAGTAATGACAACTTTAAAGGAAAAATATATTTAGTAGATTTAATCAGAAGATTGAAATTGTTGGATGATTTCATTAACGATAGTAGTAAAGCAGACGGTGAATATTTAGTTAACTATCAGGAAACGAAAGTTAATTACCAAAATATATTTTCTCGGAGTGAAGCATTTGATATGCTTCCGATTATCCCTGTTATCGCAGGTTACTTAGGAGAAACCGAAAATCAACATGGAGAAAAAGTAGAATTTGTCTTTGGTATAAAGTTGAAATTTGATGGTAAAGTTCAAGCCTATGGAGGTAGAACCGTCTTTGATTATAATCTTAATCTGTTAAATCCAGATAGTGACGAACATAAACAAGAGATAGCAGACGAATCGAGAAAATCCATATTTGCGAATAAAGTTTTAAAGATAGCATTATTATATTATTTTGTATTTGCATCTCGTGAAAATCCCTCAGATGATAATTATCACCCCCACAATGAATTAAACTATAATCCCAGAGAAAAATTTGAAAAAGATGTACTACCAATATTGCAGGGTAGTAATGATGAAGCGAAGAAGAATCTATTTAAACTTCTTATCAAAGGTTTTGAAAAATTTAAAGCTCAACAGAAAATCGACACACTCAAAAAAGTATTACAAAACCTCATCCAGTGTAAAACTCAATTTCCTAGCAGAGAATATCCGCTACATATTTCTGTGAAGTATAGTATTTTAGAAAATGATATCGATACTATTGATGGTAGAGACACATTATTTAAAACTGGGTTAAGAGAAAATCCTAAAGATTGTCTCAAATACATCAACTTAGGAGAAGCAACCACTCAGACAAACTCCCTTGTCAGTCTCCAAGCCAAAATGACTATCAGCGAAATTCATTTTTTAGAGACTGATGACAGAGAAACATTTCAAATGGAATACGACATAGACAAGATAGACAAGAAGATTGGTGTTTTACCTGTAGTATTTTTACCAGCCAAAAATGAAAAATGCCGAAACTTTTATAACACCCACTTCCCACAGCGTAACTTACTGATATTTCCTTATCAGTCAGAAATTGAAAAATTAGACTCTCATCAAGAGTTTATTTACAAAATCACCTACAGTTTACTAGCATATATTTGTGTGTATGTCTTGCTAGAAAAACAATCAAAGTTATTTATTCCCATTTTAAGGATACACCTCAAAAAGAAAACTGATAATGCACCCCTAGAAAAATTTATAGTTTCCTTGACAGGTGTATTATCTCATTTATTTAACGAAAAATCTCGGAGTAACTCCCAGGGAATAGATATTAGTGATTTTTCCAGCAAGGGTAAATTTAAAATTCCCAATACTTTAAGTTCCTTGTATTCTGTCTTACCCAAAAAATTTACTTTACAGAATCCAGATAAATTTCAATTTCAAGAACTAGATAAACTAGCGATTATTGTAGTTTCCAGTCGAGTCAGCGACAGTAAATGGGGAACTGAAAGTAAAAAATCTAACCTAATGGGAGAAATTATTGATTTTCAAATTCAATCGCAAACAGTGACATTGAGATTGTTAAAAACATTCTCAGAGAACTATGATGATCATCAAGATATGTTTGAATATCCCAGCGTAGTAGTGGAGAATGTAAATAAACTTTATCAAAAAGGCTATAGACACTTTATTTATATAGCGAAAGTTCCTTACAGCAGCACATTACATATTACTCAAACAGAAGATGACGGACTATATTTCATGTCCAAAAACGTGATTACAGCTTTGAGGACAGAACGAGATGATATCAAAATTTATCCCATGTTTTTTGAGAAATACTACGCAGTCAAAGTAGGAGACAATCTCGCAACATCATTATATATTCAAGATACCATCGAACTCACCGAGTTAGCAGAAGATAGCAATAAACAATCTGTGATATTTTTCAACTTGTTTAATGGAATCGCAGTTGCTAAAGATAACAACTATAACGGTGTGATGTCTTACGCAACATTGCTGAACATTTATAAAGGTATACTGGATGACGAAGATATTAGAAGAGGATTAATTTCCAACCAAAGCCAGTTAAAAAGTGAGATTTTGCAATGCTTAACCTTGTTTCATTTCTCCCGTTATGAAAAATCTGGTAAAGTCGAACTGAAATTAGATCCTTATCAAAATCTCATCGGAGATGAATCAATTGGTGAACTAGCCTTATTTAAACATAGTCGCGGAAAAGAAGAATTTTTTAACTCCCTAGCATTTTTAACCTACATCAGAGACATCCTCCAAACCCCAAAACAAAGTTCGTAGTGAGGACTTTAGTCCTCTCATAACTTCCTTCTTGGCGACTTGGCGACTTGGCGGTTCGTTTAAACAAAAATAATAGCATAAATTAAAATGACAGCAAAAATAGCTGATGACTTAGGAAGATTATTTGAAGTAGGATTTAATATTGGAATTTTATCCTACATTCACCAAAACCAAATCAAGCAAAGATTTGGAAACTTATATCGCAACGAACTTAAACATTTGAAATTTTCTAAAATTCGACAAAGAATAGTTGATAAAGTAGTCAGTACATTAGAAATACAAATAGCTGGTACTTGGTGTCAGTTTTTTGTTCAAAAGGGATTTTTATCAGGATTAAATTTCTTTCGCGAATATCTCACATCTGTGGGATGCGATAAACCAGAGAATTTCCGACATCTGGAAATTTTATATTATCAATGCTGCTTTCAAGGTGATAACAGTATTGGAACTTATCAAACTGATGAGACGCAATGGTTTAAAGATGTTCTTTCCCAGTTTGATAAATTAGAAAATGCTGCTAAGTATATTAGTAAATATAAAGCGAAAGGTGATTTTCTCAACGCCGATACTTTAATTTTGCTCAAATATCGGCGCAAGTATCGGGTTTTATGTCTTGATTTATCGGTTTTTTCCATTCACACCGACGAAGATATCCAAAATATTGATTATGTGGAAATTATTCGCCGCTTATTAATGCGGGATGTTAACTATATTCGTTCTAAAAGCGTATTTTCTAGCTTGAGTATTGATACCAATTCTCTGGGGTTAGATTTTTCCCCAGGTTTAACAGACTATTTCACAGCTTTTAAATATAAAGACAAAGAAAGCGCCAAATTAATTCAAGCTGCTGGTTATATTTATAGCTTTTATCAATTTCTCCAAGAAACCGGGATGCTATCAGATATATCACCACTGATTTTAAATGCTGTGGGTTATAGCGATCGCTCATTCAATACTATATCTATTCAACCAGAGAACCTGAATATTTTTCAGACTTGTTATCAAATCTATAAACACCATAATAGCAAAGAAGAAATCACCGACGCGCGTGATAGAGTTCTCAATCAAATCACACGTAACGCCTTCAGAACATTTGACAAAGGTAAAGAATTTGTCAACTCACTGTTAGATATTAAGCCAAATAGCATTAATATCATACCACGTCACATCGAGAAAATCAGCGACTTTTCTAACTCCGTCGCCCAAGTTCCCCCAGAGTTAATTTCTGACTTAGGTTTAACGGGAAATTGCAACTTTCGTGACGCACATAGTCAACTAATTCAAAAATCTCTCCTCTCCGATAAAATCTATATATTCCTCACCGGAAACCCAGGTATTGGTAAAACCACCGCTATTGTTAATTTTCTCAGAAATCATCTCGATGAAGGCTTTCTATTTTTCTATGTCAGTCCCCGCAAACAAGTAAATCTTGACATCATCGAAAAATTCAAAGATAAACAAACCACGAAATTAGTCGATGACAGAATTTTGGCTATCAATACTCATAGTCACCTAATTAAAGATAACTCTGGTAAATGTTCAGTTGAATATACTTCCAATCAATATCAGAATGATTTTGTCCAAGGAGGAGTTCACTTTCTCAAAAGTGAAAACATAGCCAGAAAAGCCAGACGCAGCAACCGACTTGAACATATTACCGATGATACTATTCAAGACGCAGGACAAAAAACCACAGGTGTTTTAAATAGTCTTTGCGAAGGACTATATACTATTATATCTCAGGAATTATCGCAGAATATTATCGCTACTGCTTCTACTCAGTCATTGAAAAAAACCGATAGCGGAGATACCTTAAAACACCTGGAAAAAATCTTCCGTGACGCATACAACACCAGGGAAGATAAAGTCTTCCCGGAAAAAATGCAAAATATCTCTCGTCGCATCAAACATCTATTTATTATGATAGACGAAATCACAGGTGATGAGGGAGGAGTAGAATTTCTCGATGGTATTCATAAAATTATCAAGCGATATGAATTAACCAACTCGGAAAACGGTTTTAATACCAAGGTAATTATTGCAGATGCTTCCATTGTTGATCAAAATGTGATTCGTCAACATTTAGAAGATACCACACCTGAACCGAATAAAATCTACTTCCGTCACGCTGGGGATAATATTCAACCCTTGTCAGTGGAAGATTTAGACTTTAAAAATTTACCCGCTAGCATCATTAACGCTAATTCTTACCCAGCCAAAAGTTTAACTATTAGCTATCAAATTTTAATCGAGTCTTGCAAATTTACCGATAAGGCGCGATTAAAGGATAAATCTAATTTAGAGAAAAATCTTTTAGAGGAAATTTTTACAGATATTCAAAATCTTTTAGAAAATGCAGACGTTACACAATTTATAGTATACATCCAAAATAAACCCAAACTCTCCCAAATTATTGAGAAAATACAGGATAAGTTAGGCGAAGGTAACTTTCAGAAAAATAGCCATTACCTAGAAATACACGCGAATATCTCCGAGTTAGAAAAACAAGAGATTCAAAAGTATCAAGAAAATGTCAAAGTAATTTTCATGACTGCTTCGGGAAGTCGTGGTTTATCCTTCCCCAAAGCCAAGCACATTTTAGTAGAAATACCCAAATTTGAAATTGAAAAAAACCTGATGGAAATCATTCAGGTGATTTATCGAGGGAGAGGAAATGATGCTATAGATAACCAAGATAAATATTTATTTTTCTATTTAGCAGAACGTTCCTTTTATTACGAAGATAACCCGCAACTATCTGTAAAAGAAAGTGTTTTAAGTTTATTAAACCTGCTGTTAATTCTCAAAGCGTCGATCATGACGAGAATTTATGGCTATGGTAATATTGGAAGAAAAAAATATATTCTAATTCCTATCGGGGGAAAATCGGTTTTAGCTGCTGGAGAAACATTTTCTAGCCAAATGGTAACTTTGATTAACCAACTGAAAAAAGAATACCAAATGAACCGCAGTCATGAATTATTAGAAAAAGTCTATACCAGTTTAGAAAAAATCATGGGAGATGGCGATTTTGTCGTTCAGAAAAGCGCAGAAGAAAGTTATCTAACATTACAAAAAACTTTTAACAACAAATTCTTACAACTGGCTAACACCTTTGATAAATTACTAGACTTTGACGCACTAGAGTTAGGCTATATTAACGGTAGTTTGCTATTAGTACCCACTGCAAATATAGAAGAATCATATCAAATAAAATTACTAGATATTGAAAAATACGCCAATGCAGAATTATGGCAAAATATGAAAATAATTAGTCAAAATCAAACTTATCCCGAAAACTTAAGGTTTGCGGTTAAAGATGCAATAGAGTTAGTCAATAAATTACAAAATGCGTCATCTAAAACACAAAAATTAACACAAAAGAGTAAACATATTGATCAATATTACGCCTTACCATTATTTGCATTTATTAGTGGTGAAGTAATGAGCGAATATTTTACGAACGACCCAGAAGAACCAGAAGACGAGAGATTCCGTGATATCCTAGCCGCATATATTCGCCTCTTATACCCTGTAAATAATATATTACCAATAGGACATAACTATCAAGAATTTCCATTTGTAGTATTTAGAAGTTATTCCTTACAAGAAATTAGAAAACAAGTATTCACAGACAAATATCTATTAAACTCCCGTGAACTAAACGTATTAAACTTAATCCTTTCGCAATAAAACTCAGCCATTCCACATATATTTTAACATGGGCGGGCATCTTTGCCCTCCCCACAATAGTTTAATATTATTTTTTAATATTATTTAAAGATGAACATATTAGACTCGTGTTACTCTCTGCGCCTCTGCGCCTCTGCGTGAGAAAAAACATCACTGTAAACAACGAATGGCGATCAACAACCCTCGCGCCTTATTCAAAGTCTCCTCATATTCCTGATTCTCCTGCTAATAATAAGACTTCAGCATACAACTTTTCACGAATCCAGAAGCTATTAGCAATTAAATCATCTAATATCGGTCGTACTTCTAGCACAAACCCTTGTTGTTTAGCAGCCAGTAAAATGCCTAATAATCCAGTCACTCGCAAACCAATTTTAACTGCTTATTTGTCACAGGTAAAATGTGAATCCAGTCTACAGATTGAACCGCAAGTGTACCAGGGTCGGTGACACCAGAATCGAGAATTTCTTGATAAACTCGTGGTGGAATAATAATTTTGCCATAGAGTTGCTGCAACAAACCTAACTGCCTAATAGCAGCTAGATTACTAATTGGTGACGTGTTACAAACAATAATCATCGCCAATTATTAGCTTCCAAACTCTTCACGTCCTCCCTAAGTTCAGCTATATCATAGTGCAGAGGAATTTGACGATTAGCAAGTAACCTCTGAAATTCGAGTTGATTCATCCCCGCAAAATTACTCGCCTGTCCCAAGGTAAAACGCTCTTGTTGAAAAAGCATAACTGCAATTTCTTTCAGTAATTCAGTGTCAGACATTTGGATTGTCTGCAATATATCATCTGAAATTACAACACTCATAGTTTCATTGCCTAATTAACGCCTCTAAATTCAGCATACATCAAGCCTATAAAGGCGAGGTATTTCACTGTAAACAAAGAATGATTCTCATCACTTACTCTCTGCGCCTCTGCGCCTCTGCGTGAGAAAAAACATCACTGTAAACAACGAATTGCGATCAACAACCCTCGCGCCTTATTCAAAGTCTCCTCATATTCCTTTTCCGGTTCAGAATCAGCCACCAAACCTGCACCAGCTTGCACAGTTACAGTATTATTCTGCAATACAATTGTGCGAATGGCGATCGCACTATTCAATTGTCCTTCAAAATCGTAATAACCATAGACACCAGAATAAACACCCCGGCGACTCGGTTCTAACTCATTGATAATTTCCATCGCCCGGATTTTAGGCGCACCACTCACCGTTCCCGCAGGAAAACAAGCCTTAAGTAAATCCCAAGCTGTTTTATCTGGTGCTAACTTACCCACCACATTACTCACAATGTGCATCACATGGGAATAACGCTCAACGATCATTAACTCATCAACTTTCACAGTACCACTTTCGCAAACCCGCCCCAAATCATTCCGCCCTAAATCAACCAACATCACGTGTTCCGCAGTTTCCTTGGGGTCTTGAAGTAAATCCTCTGCAAAGGCTGCATCCTCCTTCGTTGTTTTACCCCGTGGACGTGTTCCCGCAATGGGGCGGACTGTGGCTAATACCCCACCATCTGCATCCCGTTCGGCTTTGACCATCACCTCTGGACTGGAACCGATAATTTGCCAATCTTGGAAGTTAAAGAAAGCCATGTAAGGCGAAGGATTTATCTGGCGCAGGGAACGATAAAGGGCGAAGGGGTCGCCTGTATATTCTGTGGATAATTGTTGAGAAATTACTACTTGGAAAATATCACCAGCTTTAATATATTCTTTCGCCTTTTCCACACTGGCGCAAAATTCTGTCTGAGTGAAGTTGCTGCTATATTCCTCTATTCCCCCGACATTCTGCGTTCCTGGGGGAGTCCATTCTAAAATAGTTTTTTGCGGCGATACTGGTAAAGATAACTTACACAACATCTGGGTAACGCGATCGCACGCTTGTTCATAAGCCTGTTGCAAATTTACTTCTGGGTCACGTAAATCTGCGTAGGCGATCGCCCAAATTTTTCGCTTCACCTGGTCAAAAATCAGCAGGTGGTCTACCTGCATCCATAATCCATCAGGGATATTACGCTCATCTTGTGGATGAACTGGCACACGCGGCTCAATCCAACGAATCAATTCATAGCCCCAAAATCCAAACAATCCCCCAATTCCCGGCGGTAGCTGGGGTAAAGTCACTGGTTTAAAAGGTTCCAGACATTGGGCTAAAGCTGTAAAGGGGTCGCCTGTAAACACCACTTGGGAACCATCTCGATGTGTCTGGGTTGTGGTGTCACCCTTGGCTGATAAAATCCAGAGCGGATTGCAACCAAGTAAACTATAACGTCCGATGTTCTCCCCACCTTCCACTGATTCCAGCAAAAAACTGTAAGGCTGACCAGCACAAACTTTATACCAAGCTGACACAGGCGTATCTAGGTCTGCTATCCATTCCTGATACACCGGGACAAAATTACCTTGTAAAGCTAGCTGCGAAAAATCAGAAAAATCGGGGAACATCATAGAACTTTGGGAATTGGGAGTGGGGAATGGGGAATGGGGAATGGGGGAATTAGGAATGGGGAATTAAACATTAAATTTGTCGCCTTCCTTTCACTACTCCCTACTCCCTACTCCCTACTCCCCAATTTCTATCTAAACATCAGCATCGTGGGTAGCTTTACCACTAAACTTAAGTTTGGCTGGACTGGGATTTTCCCCAATGCTGCGAGGTACATGACGTACTTTTTCGCGTCCTGCGTTAACTTTTTCTGGGAATACACCATCAGCCGGGTGAATGAAAGTGGTTTCTCCAGAGGGTAAAATCCGGTAAATTTTGTAATCTGTGATTTTCAATTTCCGGAATTGACCGCCCAATGCGATACCATATTCTTTACGAGCTATGTATAGCAGGTTTTCGCCTTTGAGCATAGTGGCAGAACCACCTGTAGGCATTTCAAAAACTTGCTCTTTCGGGCTAGTCCAAGTGATAGCGTACTTTTCTTCTTCTTTTGCTTTGGTCAGCAAACCGCCAGTGCTACCACCAAATAGCGGAGTTTGTCCAGAAAGTGTTTCTGCCATAAAGGTGTGTCTCTCTCAACGTTTTTACGGCATCCTAACACTGCCAACATGATCTTATGGCGATCGCGTCATAGACTGTAACAGTTTTTAGTCATTAGTCATTGGTCATTGGTCATTGGGAAGTCACAATCTCTTCCCCCCTGCACCCTGCTCCCTGCCCCCCTGCCTCTTCTGCTCCCTGCTCCCCTGCCTCTTCTCCCCTGCACCCTGCTCCCATTTGTCCTTGGGAAGTTACAATCTCTTCTCCCCTGCACCCTGCTCCCTGCTCCCCTGCCTCTTCTGCTCCCTGCTCCCCTGCTTCTTCTCCTCTTGGCTCATCTGAGCGATGGGAATAGTGAAATGAAACTGACTACCTTGGTCTTTACCATTTGATTCTGCCCAAATTTCCCCACCCCAGCCAGTGACAATTTGACGACTAATTGCCAGTCCCAAACCAGTCCCGCCAGTGGTACGTCGCAGCGCTCCTTCTTCTTGATAGAAACGGTCAAACACGATTTCTAGGCGATTGGGTTCAATCCCACGTCCAGTATCAGCCACTGTCACCTCAACCATCTGATTACTGTTTTGGGTGGCTGTAATCGTAATCGTTCCTTCAGGCAGTGTAAATTTACAAGCATTATCCATCAGTTTGGCGATTACCTCCACCAGCCAATCACCATCAGCTCTGACTAAAGGCAGATTTTCGGCAATTTGAGTTTTGACTTGGGGGGGTTTCTCTTCTGAAGTCCGGGTGCGAAGTCGGCTGAGGGCTAAATCCACACATTCTTGTAAAGTCAGGGATTCTGGATGCCATTCTACCCGGCCGCTTTCTAAGTTAGACAGGGTGAGGAAATCTTGCACCAGTTTCCGCATTCGTTCTGAGTCGGAAAGTGCCGTACTCAGCATTACCTGTTGCAATTCTAAAGGCATATCCGGTTCAGTCGCCAGACTTTCCAAGCACACCTGAATTGTGGATAGGGGCGTGCGGAGTTCGTGTCCTGTAATGGCGATTAAATTGCTGCGGGTGCGGTCTAGGGCTTCTAGCTGCTGGTTCAGGTCTTCTAAGTTAGCGTAAGACTCGGCTTGGATTAATGCTGCGCCCATTTGGGTAGCGATCGCTTTTACCAAGTCTAGTTCTCCTGGTTGCCACTCGTGTGGCGGTAAACTGCAATCATGCAATTCCACAATGCCTAACAATCGCCCTTGAAAAAAGACTGGTTCGATTAACCAAGAACGAATAGCAAATTTTTGGGCAATTGCAAATAATTTCTTGGATTTGGTCACACGAGGGTCACTTAAGGTATCAGCAACACAAACGCCCTCACCGTTTTGGACTGCTTCTTGAAATAAAGGATTTTCATCTAACTGCCAAGTTTGCCCACCCACAGGTAAAACACCAGGAATCAAAAACTCGTGTTTAATATCTGCCTGGGCATCTGTGGCTTGAGCGCGGTAAATTAAACAGCGACTAGCCCCTAAATGTTGTCCTAGTTCTTGTGCGGCAACTTGTAGGACTTCGTGAGGGTCAAGCGATCGCCTAATTGCTGTACTAATAGAGTTGACCAAACGCTCTTTTCGGGCTTGGGCAGTGATCGAACGATAGGCTTTATGCAGTTTGTACTGACTAGCTTGCAGATAAGTCACCAAGCGCTGCACAAAGGGGTCAGTATCGATGTCACAGGCAAATTCAGTCACTTGTTCTGCTGGGGAATAATTTCTGCTCTCCCCGATGCCAAACCTTTGCCGTGCGTCTTTGATTTTGTCTACCAATTCTGGTCTGTAAACCGAAATTCTTTCTAACAGCAAATCAGCTGCTTTAATGCTCACTCCCCGTTCTGATGTCCAAATTCCCTCAAACCTCCGAGCCGTGTCCATATCTAGACTAGGGCTAAGTTCTGGTAGCTGATTTTTAGCAATGGAACCCAGGCTTTCCCGGCACACCAAGCAAGTCGCATAGTTATCAGCAATTACCACCAAATGCCATTCTTGACTTAAGGCATCTTCTGTCTCAAAGGCTATCTTTTCATAATATTCCGAACTATTGGCAAACTCTGTCTCTGGTGCAGATAAGACGTATATTTGATTACTCCGCAGAGCCAAACGCTTATAGCGATGAGCTTCTTGGCGATAGTATCGCTCTCGTTGGAAGCTAGCAATTATCAATGGCTGCTCCAAAGTTGCGGCCAGAACCTGATCTTCCATCGCATGGGAAAGGGCTGTTAATGAAGCCTTGAAATATAGCTGGGGTCGCAGGTAGGGTATAGATTGTAGCAGATCACTCAGCACGGAAGACGAAATGCTCATGAATATCGTTAAAGAAAAGCCCAATCACAAAAAAGATCCAAGTCATAGCTGCATTGTACAAATTACAACGGACTCTCAAGTGCCACAGACAGTTGAAATATGTAAAGAATCTTAAACAACACTTTTCACAAAGGCAGTGACAGCGTTGGAAAAATCTCCATAACTAGACTAACAAAAATAGGATATTTATTGGTCGTATCCTGGGATATAGGAGTATTTTGCTATATTTGTCTTGATATTTATTTTTAAGTTTTTTTACTCCCTTTCCTGGCATCGTCAGTTTTGAAACCATAAACTACTAAGCCCAATATACATTCAACAGACCGCTCTAATCTCAGCTAAAGCTGAAGTTTATTTACCTAAAATTGCCCATAAAGGCAAAATGAGCCTATTTTAAATCCTCTTAGTCGCTAATTTTATCAATTTTCCGACAAATATTTGAGTAGCTATACCTCTCATAATTTATAGCATTTCCTCATCTGCTAATACCAATTCATCTGTAATTATCTGTGTTTAATTGATTTGATAACTACGTAAAGCCAGCCATCATATTGTTAGAATTTAACGCTTATCAAATTTCTGCCAAGTAATAAATCATCTCAAACCAATTTAAAATTCTTATGAAATCATGAAATAATATATTTTTATATTTTTTTTACTTGAATTAAAACTATTTATTTACAATAACTATTTAATTATCTACAAGGATAAGGAAAAACTTTCATAGCATAGCCGGAATTAATTACTCAACAAAATTATCGCAAATAGCAAGTTTAGCATCTTGGCTAAGTATTCTCTTTCCATGATGACTGAGAAGGTTTAGCGCTAGATGAATTAGCTGAAAACCATCATTTTTAAGCCTTGACTTTAAAAATAGAAAATATAATCTTATAAAGATTTGAAATAAATTTTCTGTCTTTGCCTTTGCCAAAAATATATGCATATGAATTTGACACAAAAAGATTGAAACCGCCTTGTAGAAGCATTTTTACCTGTTGACCCCATTGACATATACCTTTAACTGGAACTTTGGCTAATGACACCGGATACACTAACAACCCCGGAAAAAATTTCTTTGGATGGCAAAACTTTTACTTCCGCAGCACAATTACCTATACCGGAATGGCCTTCTGTTGTGAGTGAAAGACCACAACCAACTCTGACGGTTAAAGATGATGATTTATTTTTGGTGACGGATACAATGGGGAACATTTCTGGCTGTTCCTTGAAAGATGGTAACCCCAACGTGGGACTATTTTGCTCAGACACCCGTTTTCTTAATCGTTTAGAGTTGCAAATTGCCGGGCGATCGCCTATTCTTCTGAGTAGTACTGCTGAAAAAGGGTTTGCTGTTTCTGTACTGTGTACTAACCCCAATATTGACGAACACTTGAAAGCTGAAACAGTAGGTGTTCGCCGAGAAATTGTCCTCAATGGGGCGCTATTTGAAGAAATTGAAATATCTAATTACAGCACAACCAACGTCAGCTTTGAATTGAGTATCAGCTTCGATGCCGATTTTGTTGATTTATTTGAAGTTCGCGGTACCCAAAGAGAACAACGGGGTCAACTTTTACGCTTAGTAGAATCAGCTTCTGAAGAAAAAGCAGCTTTTGGCGGTCATGGTGTTGCTTCTGTACATCAACCAAAAGAAAAATCCTTGACCTTAGCCTATCAAGGTTTGGATGGCTTATTAATGGAATCCCGTATCCAATTCCAGTATTGCCAACCAGACGATTTCCAGGGTCACACTGCTATTTGGCGGTTAGATTTGGCTTCTCACGAAACCCAAAAGCTGGGTTACAGAGTTAATATGTTGACCAACAATCAACCCAGTTCTACAGTTAGTGCAGCTTTTACCTTAGTACAAGCCAAAGCGGCTGAGTTGATGGAAGAGCAACAATGGATACAGCAAATTACACAGATTAGATCAGATAAAAGTCTCTTTAATCGTGTAATTGAGCGCGCTGAACAAGATATGTATTTGTTGCGTCAGTCTTTTGGGAAGTATAAAACTGTTTCTGCCGGTGTTCCTTGGTTTTCCGCGTTGTTTGGGAGAGATTCTTTAATTACAGCTTCTCAAACCCTGATGTTAAATCCCCAAATAGCCAAAGAAACCCTGATGATACTAGCGTCATACCAAGGTAAAACTGTGGATGACTGGCGTGAAGAAGAACCAGGCAAAATTCTACACGAGTTACGCTTTGGGGAAATGGCACGTTGTCAAGAAATTCCCCATACACCTTACTACGGCACTGTTGATGCTACTCCCCTGTGGTTGATGTTGTATGCTGAATACTACGCTTGGACTCACGATCAAGAAACTCTAGAGAAACTTTGGCCCAATGCTCTCGCAGCGATGGAATGGATTGATTGTCATCTGAAACAGAGTAGCTATTTGACTTACTACCGCAAATCTCAACGCGGTTTAGCTAACCAAGGATGGAAAGATTCTGGCGACTGTATTGTCAACAGCAAGGGTGAGTTAGCTAATGGCCCTATTGCTTTGAGTGAGGTACAAGCTTATGTTTACGCAGCCAAAATTCACCTAGCAGAAATAGCTAAGACAAAGAAGCGGCTAGACTTAGCAGAACGCTGGCTAGATGAGGCTAGACACCTCAAGGTACGCTTTAATCAGGATTTTTGGATTAAAGACCAAGATTTCTGTGCCTTGGCTTTAGATGGAGACGGAAACCAAGTCGAAAGTATTACATCTAATCCTGGTCACTGTTTAAATTTAGGAATTTTCACCCCAGAGAAAGCCTACAGTGTGGCGGAACGGTTGCGCGCGCCAGATATGTTTAATGGCTGGGGTATTCGGACTCTGAGCAGTTTGTCGCCAGCATATAATCCTATGGGTTATCACATTGGTTCAGTTTGGCCTCACGATAATTCTCTCACGGCAATGGGACTGCGATCGCTTGGTCTAATTGATCAAGCTTTAGAAGTATTCCAAGGTTTGTTTGATATGACTAGCCAACAACCATATCAACGTCCGCCAGAACTTTTCTGCGGTTACGAACGCAATGGTGACCATGCGCCTGTACAGTATCCAGTGGCTTGTTCACCACAAGCTTGGGCGACTGGTACGATATTTCAACTGCTGCAAATGGTAGTTAATTTAGTCCCTGACGCTCAAAATAATTGCTTGCGAATTATTCATCCGACTTTGCCAGACTCAATTAATCGTCTGTCATTGCATAATTTGAAAGTCGGTCCCACTATCCTAGATTTAGAATTTGAGCGCTCTGGTAGCACTACTGCTTGTCGGGTTGTGAAAAAACGGGGTAATCTCCGGGTGGTTATTGAAGCGTAACCAAAGAATAGGTAACAAAATGTTGAGGGGTTTAGTCACCTTAAACCCCTACATAAGAAAGATATTTATGAACCAGTAAGAAAAAAAGTAGGAGTACGGCAAGGCGGAAGTCAAAATTCAAAAATTGACCCTGAGCGTAACTGAAGGGTTAAAAAGCTTATTATATAGACTTTTCATTGATTTTCAACGGTCTGTTTATTTATGCCGACTTGTACTAGTCTATGGTGACACCAATAATACAAAGATGCAAATTAACTAGCCTTGGCCTCATCCTCAGACGTTTCGGCCACAGCGGCCAATCTTTCTGCCGCAGCTTGCACAATTTGAGCCACTTGACTCAGAGGCATATACTTGATTTGTCTCAAAATCAAATTTAAATCGGAAATTTCTGGGATTGGATCGCCATTTAAGCAAGTGATTAACTCTTGTAGCGTATAGCCCGCTCTTGCTGCTATTTTCGCTAAATATTCCGTATCTGGCACATTTACGCCTTTTTCCCACAACTGAACAGCAGTAGCAGAAACTCCCAACAGCTTGCCAAAGGCTCGTTGACTCATGGAACCACGAGCTAATTTGATGATTTCTACGAGTTTTTCTCTGCTTTCAATTTTCACTGCTTATATAGCTAGCCAACTGTATTTACAAGTTTGTCAGCAATTATTAAAATTTTACTTTTATCTTGACAAGGTTTATTGTGGCTGATATTTTTAGATAATTACAAGGTAGCAATTCGCATTTAAACCTTGAAACAATTACACAATTAGATTTTGCAGCTTTGCTGCCAATTAAATCAAGGGTGCATCATGTTCCGCAGTCTACGCAAGGTTAAAAAATATCGCCGTCAAGGTCGAAACCTCATAGCCTCTAATAAAATTAAACCAGATCAATGGAACATTTCAGACGCAGAAGTTAAAGAAGCTCTGAAAGTTAAAGGTTACGACGTTAAGCAAATCAAAAAAATCTGCTGTCTTAAGCATCAGGTGTGTATTTCCTACTGGGATAAAAAAGGTAACGTTTGCAGCAGCTTTTTCAGCTATCGAATTTTTGCGCGTTGGCAAACAGACGTGGAAAAATTAATTTACTGCTGCCAAACTCTCAAGGAATGGAAGAAGTTAAATTACGTCATCCAGTATGAGTTTGCATATTACCATTATCTCAGCGAAATTGAAGACGCACTCAGCAGCGCCTTAGAAAACCGCCTATATGTATTGAGAGCTACAGAAGAACTAGCGGTTTTCTCGGACATTTAACAGAAAAATTTAGTTAGAACTAGAAGTTGCTAACTCTGCTAAACGTTCTTGCTGGTCTTGAGAGATACAAGATTGAATCACCGTTTCTAACTCGCCTTCTAAGACAGGATTAAGAGAATAATTCTGTCCTAGACGGTGGTCGGTAACGCGGTTATCTTTATAATTGTAGGTACGGATTTTTTCTGATCGTGATCCTGTACCAACTTGCGATCGCCTCATGGAAGTTACAGCGTCTTGTTGTTCGCTTA
>REBL01000216.1 GCA_007692755.1 Nodularia sp. (in: cyanobacteria)
TGTATACCTCAAAGCTATAAACAGAAATACCGAGAACGATAATTGCGGGGATCGCCGTCCAGAGAATTTCTAAAGGCACGTTGCCCTCAATGGCTGGCCCGTCGTCGTTATCACCTGGTCGCCGACGATATTTAATTGCAGCATAAATCAAAATACCTTCCACAAGTAGGAATATTCCTGTGGAAACGATCATCATTGTGTCAAACAGACCATCCACTAGAACGGCTTCGTCTGTGGCGGCTACTGGCAACAGACCGTGATTTTGTCCGTACCAAAGGCTCAAAAGCGTTAGTACAACACCAATTATTAATGTCCAGATGGAACTTGGAATCTTCACGGTTTACTTAAATTAATTTACTACGTTATCTCTATGCTACTCACTTACTAAGGTAGTGCAGGCAATGAAATTTGGAGTCTCATGGTTTTAAGATTTTCTTAATTTTTCCAGCTAAGTTACTAATTTTGGGTACAAGAGATTTATTCGATACTGCCAAGAGTAAAAATCAATGCTGAAGATAATTTTCAGAAAATTGAGGTTAGCACAATTAATTCTCATTTAGCAATTGCCAATAACTTAAAAAATACCTAAAGCTCCGGCTAAAAGTAGCTGGAGTGATCCAAAGTATAAGTGCAAGCCAATCTTTTAAACTCTGGCTCATACGTTAGGGTGTAGATGGGTCGTTACTAAAAATTGAAAATTTTAAGAGAGCTACCACTAAGAGCGGGTGGAAGATACTGTTCATGAATGAATTTGTCCTAGAACAACAAAATGAAGCGGCAACCGAGCAGCGAAAGCCCAAGGAAGTAATTCGTCGCTTGGTGTGGAAAATGTGCATAGCCACCTTGATTTTGATGGCCATAGGCAGTGCCACCCGTGTGATGAATGCTGGACTTGCTTGCCCAGACTGGCCGTTGTGTTACGGGGAACTGGTGCCAGCCAAGCAAATGAATCTTCAAGTTTTCTTGGAGTGGTTTCACAGATTGGATGCAGGCTTAATTGGTTTAAGCGCGATCGCCCTGGCTGGTTTATCCTGGTGGCATCGGCGTTTTTTACCCACTTGGCTACCCTGGGCATCCACATTTGCCCTGTTTTTAATTGTCTTCCAAGGTATTTTGGGAGGACTCACCGTCACCCAACTATTGCGGTTTGATATTGTGACCGCCCATTTGGGAACGGCGCTATTGTTTTTCACTACCCTACTGATTGTCGGCATCGCCCTAACTCCCTATCAAGGCACTGGCACTGTTGGTAAGTTACCTTGGTTGGGTTTAAGTGCCGTTATTTTTGTGTACCTGCAAAGTATACTAGGTGCTTTGGTCGGGTCTCGCTGGGCGTTACACCAATGCTTTGGTGATTCTCAGCTTTGTAATGTGATGTATAGCCATATTTTTGGCTTGGTACCGCCAACTGTGGCTACTTTGGCAGTGGTATTCTTCTCCCGGCGGACACCAGCACTGCATCCAACTTTGCGGCGACTGGCAAATATTGCTGGTGGGTTGTTGATGTTACAAATAGTCTTGGGAGTTGCCACTTTCCGGTTACATCTCCAAGTCGAGTTGTTGACAGTATCTCACCAAACTATCGGGGCGGTTTTGCTGGGTACTTTAGTCGCTTTTACAGTCTTAGCATTGCGTGACTGGGCTATGTCTCGTGAAATTAACGCTTTTCCTGTTGGCTCAACAGCAAGTGTTACCAGTACATCAGCAAATGGATCGAATGCCTAACTCAATTCAGGTTGGTTTTCCTATTACTCTAATCAAGATGATTACTGATGACTAATGGCAATTAGCTATTAGTTATTTAATGGTGAAACGAACTTGATATCACATCTAGCAACAACCCCTAACAACTAGAAGTGGTAAAACCATAAAAACCAAAACCGCCTGCGCCCCCCAGAAAAGTCTCAACATTCTGAGCCAGTCTGAGCGAGCGGAGATTGGGGATCAGGGGAAGTCAGTGAGCGTTGGACTGAGCTTCACGCCCAAGTCAAAATTTTCCTGAAATTCCCCATCCTCCTCATTTTCCTCATCTTCCCTTACTTAGCCTCTGAGCCAGTCTGAGCGGGGGGAGATGAGGGAGTAGGGGAAATCAGGGAGGTAATTCTTCCTCATCTTCTCCATCCTCCTCATTTTCCTCATCTACCCTTAGTCTCAGTAACTATTTTTAATGTCAACTCAGTATGAGCAGGGGCTGAATAAAAGTTGTTGAAAAATAAGGAACAAGAGTCAACATGATTGAGACTAATGTCTCTCGCCACCACCAAACATTTCTCCAAGTAATCCAAAGCTACTATCAACTCACAAAGCCCCGGATTATCCCTTTGCTGTTGATTACCACGGCTGGAAGTATGTGGATTGCTGCACATGGACAAGTAGATCCATTGTTGCTGCTAGTGACTCTGACTGGTGGTACTTTGGCTGCTGCTAGCGCCCAGACAATTAACTGTATCTATGACCGGGATATTGACTATGATATGGAGCGGACGCGGCATCGTCCTATTCCTTCGGGTAAGGTACAGCCTCGTGATGCCCTAATTTTTGCGATCGCTCTAGCAGTGATGTCTTTTACACTACTGGCAGTGTTCGCAAATTTACTGGCTGCTTGCCTAGCATTCTCCGGCATTGTCTTTTATATTTTGATCTACACCCACTGGTTGAAACGCCACAGCACTCAAAATATTGTCATTGGTGGAGCCGCAGGAGCAATTCCGGCGTTAGTGGGTTGGGCTGCTGTTACAGGGACTTTAAGCTGGGCAGCATGGTTAATTTTTGCCATAGTCTTTCTCTGGACACCTCCCCATTTCTGGGCGTTAGCGCTGATGATTCGGGATGATTATGCCAAAGTTGGCATCCCCATGTTACCTGTGATTGAGGGTGATACGGCAACCGTCAAGCAGATTTGGTACTATACACTCACCACAGTCGCAGCTACGGTGTTACTAGTTTATCCCTTGCACGCCAGTGGATTTCTCTATGGAGCGATCGCTGTGAGCCTGGGAGGATTATTTATCCATAAATCTTGGCGTTTGTTACACAACCCAGAGGATCGCACTGTAGCTAGAGAGTTGTTTCTCTATTCCATCTCTTACATGATGCTGTTGTGCTTGGGTATGGTAATAGATAGTCTCCCGATTACCCACAATCTCATTAGTACGGTCATCAGCCAGCTGCATTTCATTAGCTAATTAGTGGGGTGCAATCAGCGATTTTCCATACATTCCCGAAAATTTTAGGGTGGGTTAGCGACAACGTAACCCACCATCATCCATTTTGGTGAGATATGGTTTTAATATTCAGACAAAAACCAAAGAATTAACCCAGTTCCGAATACACAAATAATTCCCGCCGCCCCAGCTAGGGGTTTTTTGTTTTTACCAGTCCACCAGTCGGAAGTTTTACCAGTATAGGTAACGAGTTCTGCTGTATCTACAGTAGCGATCGCCCAGACTAAGGCTGCGTGTAACCCCCAAGCTATACCCAAACTACCACCATCAGCAATCCTAGCCAACACCAGCATCATTCCCATCAGCCACAATCCAGGGATTTGGGGCTTAGTTTCCCGTTGTTCCCAGACTAAATGCAGCAGGGCAAAAATTAAGCTAGAAATTGCCGCAGCTAACCAGATTGGGTAATCACGCTCTAATTCAGTTAGCAAGAAACCACGAAAAACTAATTCTTCTATGCCGCCAACTAATAACGCTATCAATAAAATAGTTGGCAAGATGGATGGTATTAACTTGATATTTGATTTTTCCAAATAGCACCAGCCTAGCCAAAATTGGCAGGTAAACATAATTGCTAGGCTGAATACTCCCAAACCAAAACCAAGTGCTAAGGAACCCAGCAGAGAAAGATTCCCCACAAAGCCGTAATCGGAGAAAGATTTATCAGATAGCCAAATAAATCCCCAGAGAACCAAGGGGGCTAATAGATAAAGAGGCACTAATAAGGGTAATTTCTGTTCTGGCTGTAAAGGTTTGGTAGGTTGCCAATTAAGTGCGATCGCTATTACTGCTGCTATTGGTAACCAGCATCCTATCCAGCTAATAAAAAATGTTATTACGACAACCGGTACTGATGCGTTTTCTATAAATGTTCGTAAGGTATTGAGTATATTTATCAAAATAGACATAAAAAAACACGATAGACTACTTGCTTATTAATCAAGACTCTACTAAAATCTGTGACTTCTGCAAGGGGTCTAATCGTATTTTTACAATCTTACAAAATTTCAGCCAAGAGAATTAGCCGTTAGCTGTAGTGCTAGCAATGAGTTATCAAGCCTTCACCATCAGCAAACTTACTCTTATTCATCTACATCTTCATCTGACTCTTCAGAGTCAATATCTTCCGAGGTGGCTTTTTTATCAGTTTCACCAAGTTGAATCAAGTGAATGTGCTTATATCCCAGTCTAATTTCAAACTCATCACCCGGCTTTAAGTTCATGGCCTTAGTGTAGGTAGCACCAATGACAATTTGACCGTTTTGGTGAACACTAACTCGGTATGTCGGTTCACGACCACGACCATCTTTTGGTGCTTCTGGACTAAGGGGAATTCCTCTAGCCGATAGCAAGGCATCATAAAAATCTGTGAGATTAACACGGACTTGATTATTCTTAGTAACGGTGTAGTAGCCGCATTGCTTGGCTCTTTCTCGGCGGGGTAAATTAGAAAGTTCTTTTACCTTAGCAAGCAATGCTTTTCCAGTTAATGGTGCGGTTGCAGTTTCAGTCATTACGCTCAAATTTTCCTTACTCTCTCCAAACTGATAAACGATGTTGTCTCATGCCAGTATTTGACTACTCATGACCCTATGAAGGGGGATAAATTCCTGTTTATAGGTTGAGCTACAAGCGCCTATATTATGGTCATCCACAACAAACTAGAGGTCATGGCGGCCACCAACATTAATTTAGGTGATTTTACGGCACTTTTAACCATTACTCGCCATCAGAAATCAATTGATTTTCTCTTTTGACGCTACTGTAGTGGTGTAACTTTCAGCCACCTTCACATAGGTTTGAATTCTACTACAAATAAGTCGTAGATCCTATAAATTGCAGGCTTCCAACTTTGGGTGCTGGCCTTTATTGCTCTTGAGTTGTTAGGTTTTCCCTACTCTAACTCTCCAGCTTAGGACAGCATAGTATTTGAATAGGCTCCTACGGACATACACCTTTGTCCTGCCTGTAGAGACATGAATTTTCTTGTCTCTACATTACGAATTAGCAAAGCAGCATTAATCGTGCTTATGCAGCTATTGGTACTGGATTTGTTACTTCGTAATTTTATATTAAATACTAGCATGAACTAATAATAGCAAAATAATTGTTTAGTTTTTAATTTAACTTGCTGGAAGATTTTAATTTAAATATCTAACCTTGGGGAGGCAAAAAGCGGTGAGGATTTTCCTCAAGCTTTATTGCCCTAGTGAGTATTGCCGCATGGCTTTTATAAAAATTAATCTATATTTAGAGGAGCAGTTTTGACAAATGAGTGAAATCCTAGATTTCCTTGATTGAGTACAGACAAAACTCACAGAGGATGTCTTGCTGGTTTATGCTCACGAGACAAAAAGCTGTCAGCCATTATATACGTCTGTCTTTGGGAAGAATAAATTTTCCCAAATCTTGCAAATGCTGGATTGTCACCAGATGTTTATCAACAGGTTTACCACTTCCATCTACACAAAAAACTCTCCCTATGCGACTATTTCAGGGATTTTTCCAACCAATGGCTCCTATTTCTCTTAGCATCAAGTTATATTGAGAAACATTACTGCATTTAGTTTGGATATCTTGACTATGCAGGAAAAGAAGGTAGGTCTTTCTCCTGCTCAACCTACTTGCGGTTGTACTGCCAAACAAGTAAATTAAATGCTCCGGTCATGATGACCTTTTTTGTCTTTGGTTTTGGAGCTTGACAATAATATCACTTGTGGCACTTGGTGCAAATTAAATTTTAATGGTTATCCTTAAACTAGAATCAGTTGCTCTTTGATTATCAGCTGATTAACACTTGGCTGGGAATGAAGGGCAACAAGAGTATAGCTCAATTTGTGCAACCAGCAGCCTTTACTCACGATTTCTGAGGCTGGTGATGTAGTTTTAAAATTTTGGTTAGTAATAATGGAAGTTTTATTTAAAATCATTCGGCAGCAACAAAATTCCTCTCCTGTTGTACAAACTTACCTTTTAGAGGTAGATTCTGGCAATACAATCTTGGACTGCCTCAATCAAATTAAGTGGGAACAAGATGGAACACTCGCTTTTCGCAAAAATTGTCGCAATACCATTTGTGGTAGCTGTGCTATGCGAATAAATGGGCGTTCAGCTTTAGCTTGTAAGGAAAATGTTGGTAGTGAACTGGCTAGATTGCCACAAGTCTCTGCTTTGGAGAATAACACCAAGACGATTCGGGAAATTACAGTGGCTCCTCTCGGTAATATGCCTGTAATTAAAGATTTGGTCGTGGAGATGAGTAGTTTCTGGAATCATCTAGAGACAGTAGCTCCTTATGTCAGTACAGCAGCGCGACAGGTTCCAGAAAGGGAATTTTTACAAACACCACTGGAGCGATCGCGTCTTGATCAGACTGGCAATTGTATCATGTGTGGTGCTTGCTACTCTGAATGCAATGCCCGTGAAGTTAATCCCGATTTTGTTGGCCCTCATGCTTTGGCGAAAGCTTATCGTATGGTCGCCGACTCTCGTGATAGTGAAACTGAAAATCGCTTAGAAAGTTACAACGAAGGAACTAAAGGAGTGTGGGGTTGTACTCGTTGTTTTTACTGCGATTCAGTTTGTCCAATGGAAGTAGCGCCATTAGAGCAAATTACGAAAATTAAACAGGAAATTCTCCAACGCAAAGAAGCCAGAGACAGTCGCTCAATTCGTCACCGCAAAGTATTAGTAGATTTGGTGAAAGAAGGTGGTTGGATCGATGAACGTCAATTTGGCATCCAAGTTGTGGGAAACTACCTTAAAGACCTCAAAGGATTACTCAGTCTTGCACCTTTGGGTTTGCGGATGATAGTTAAGGGTAAATTCCCACTTACCTTTGAACCTTCCGAAGGTACTCAACAAGTGCGATCGCTCATTGAATCTGTACAAAAAGAAAATGCTGAAACGTGATCAATAGCGTCTGGACAAGAAATTCCCCAGTCCCCATTTTCAACGTGGATCTTGAGGTATATTCAACCTTTGTCCAGATTGTTCATAAACTAAAACATCCCATTGTCCATTGTTACTATACTCAAACGCAATCCTCCGACCATCAGCGCTGATACTAGGATTGCGGACTTCAGCTTGCAAATTATTAGTTAAATTTCTTGATTGTCTTGTTTCTCGGTCATAAAGAGAAATAGTAGATCGCCCCTGACGACTAGCAGCAAAAACAATGTAGCGACCATTTTCAGCAACGCTAGGATTAGAGGCGATGGTATCTAAGGAATTTAAACCAGGTAAATCAACCAAACTGCGAGTCAGCGTATCAAACATATACACATCTTGGCTACCCCGGCGATCGCTCGTAAACACAATGTATCTTCCAGAAATTTGGGGATTTAGTTCCGAAGCTGGGCTGTTAAGACTCCGACCACTAGGATCAAAGGGATAATTAGCTAGGCGAGGATAGCCAACACAGCCACCCAACAAGCCCAAGCTCGCAAAAAATATAGGTATAAAAATATTTTGATTATTCATTTGGTCATTAGTCAATGGTCATAAGACGAACAACTCATAACTAATATTATTTCTTGGTGATAAGTAGGAGGGCGTAACCATGAGTACGCTTAATTTCCTGCTTCCTTCTTCCTGCTTCCTTCTTCCTTCTTTCTTCTTTCTTTGTGAACTTTGCGTCCTTTGCGGTTCGTTACTCTTATATAGCAGACGCGATAAATCGCGTCTCCACAAAAAGAAAAAATTAGTTGACACTTGCACCACTGGGAATATCTAACTCAATATTCGGACCCCGGTCTAAAACTTCAATATCCCACTGACCACGGCTAGCAGTTTCAAAAACAATATAACGCCCATCCAGACTAATACCAGGATTTCTGACCCAGCCGCGATAAGTAGGAGTAATAATTTGTGACTTTTGCGTAGCGCGATCGTAAAGCGCCACCACAGGTCTACCCTGTTCACTTGTAAGATAAGCAATGTAGCGCCCCGTATAACTCAAACTCGGACTTTCAGTAATTGTTTGGGGTCTATTTAAGCCTGGCGTGCGAACCAACCGTTGTTCTGTCAAGTCGTAAACCAACAGTTGGTGACTACCATTGCGATTAGATATAAACGCTAAAAAGCGCCCATTTCCACTTAAAGCTGGTTGCTCTTCAGTGTAGCGACTGTTGAGAGAAGTAGACCCTATGGGTATTTCGTTAGAACTGCAAGATAACAATAAACTAGCAAAGCTAAAAACCAAGCTCCAATGAATTGGTCTTTGGAGCCAACATCTGGGCGTAAGTCTTTTCACCGATACTTTTTTGCTAACATTCATTAACAAATACACTCTTTAAGAGAGGGCGTATCAACCAATGCACGAAGGAAAATCCCTCGCGCACCATTCATGTCCCGGCTCATCACCTGCCCGTCAGATGGAGACTTAACGAATTTAGCACCACCAAGATTGGGGATGATTTCACCAGTCCAACTGACTGTTTTTGATGTGTACGCTTCGTTGACATCCATAACTACTTTATTAGTCTCAAAAGCCTTGTGCTTAAGAAACTGCTTAAATCGGTAATGTCCGAGTGTTAACATTTGGCGCACTGACTTTGACCTAATCCGTCGCTTCGCCTTCTTAGCCATTTGGGATGTTTCAAAGGTTGGCAGTAAAATCATGTCAAAGTTATCAACCAAAAATCGAGCAGTTTTCTTGTGCAATTCGTCTACAAGGTTTTTGATTTTACCTCGCAGTCTACTGGCGGCAAGCTTCATCCTTCTTCTTTGTTTGCACTGGGCTTTAGTGAATTTAGAAATTAACTTATCCAAACGAAAACATAGCTTCTGAATTTGCAAATTAGCAGATGTTCCAATTTCACCAAAACTACATTCAGAAAAGAAGGTGATAAATGTTCTGATGCCGGGGTCAAGTGCTACAACAAGTCCTTGGTTATCAGACTTCTGTTGTGGCACATCCTCTGGAACTGTCAAATAGTAATCACGGTATGCAAACACCAAACGACAGTCGCCAAAGCTTTGCGGTAAGGCTTCTTTAAAGGTTGCCCCACCTAATATAGTGTGGTAAATTCCCACATCTTTTACCGCCGATTTGGGAATGTAGCAAGATTGCACAGTGTCTTTTCTTGATCTAAATCTAATCTTGCTAATACCACCACCGTTTTTAAACTTTTTCTTGGCATTGCTGACAGACTTACAAGCATCTTTGATGGCGATTGATTTAATTTGATAAGGGACTGATTTACTCCATTCTGGTAGTCCGTTCAATATGTCAGTCTTAATCGCTTTCCAGTTAGCCTTAACGTTAGAGTCTTGCAGCAACTTGACAGTAGTGTTGTAGACAAACCTGGATACACCAAACCACTGTTTAACGATCCGCCTCTGCGCCGTTGTGAGAAAGATCCGGATCTTCCTTGATTTTTTGACTGTACTTCCTGAGTCCGTGCATCCGACAAGAGAAGACGTGGAGGATGGAGAGAAGATCCGAGGTAAGCTCTGACTCTGGGCAGTGTACAGTGTTGTCGAGAACCACGATTTGTCCACCGTTTTGCTCGACCATGTACTGAATAAGCTCGAATCCAAACCTTGCGAGTCGGTCACGACAGGCAACAACAAGCGTGAGCTTATCTCCCCGCATAAGTCTGTCCAGTAAGGTTTGCAGTCCTTTCCTTTTAAAGTTGATTCCACTGCCGATGTCTTTGATGATTTCGGCATCTGGGTAGAGTGATTGCATATAAGCAATTTGTCTCCCAAGGTCGTCTCGTTGTTTGGTTGAACTAACTCGGCAATAGCAAACAAAGGAAGTTCTAGTTGCACCACGGAGGTAGGATTCAACGTTAAAAAGTCTTTGTCCTGCTTCGTTTTTGATGCTTTCAATCTTGCCATTGTCCGCGTACTTCCTTAAAGTGTTTGGGTGCAGTCCCAGTTTTTTGACTGCTTCTCGTAGTGGTACATAAGCCATACCACTATATTAGCGTTTGTTAGTATATATAATCTATTGTTAGCAAATAATTAGCTATTGACTAACCTCAATTGTTTTCCATCGCCTTCAGACCTAATAATCACCCAAAAGGATTAAATAATACCATCGTCAAAGTCAGTTGAATTATCTGGCTCCTCATTGGGTTTTTCAATCGGGTTATATGGTACGTATTCAGTTGGTATGGCATCATCATCTTCACGCGGCCTCCGCGAACTTGAGTCAGCAGGAGGGCGGCGCTTTCTGGTTCTGGGCGGGATATCCTGGTCAGGAATTTCTGGGCGTGGTGGTCTATTAGTACCACGACGAGAAGATTTTCTCACTTCTCCTGCTGGACTTTCCCAATCATCAACTTCCCTAGTAGAAGCACTCCAATCTTCTTGTTCAAAATTCTCAGGATTGCGGCTCACAGGACGGCTAGAACTAGGACGACGGCTTTTTGCTCCAGTTTCTGGTCTTTCCCTACTACTGCGGCGTTCTAGACGGCGAGGTGGTTGATCCTCATAGTAGTCATCACGAGGAGAACGAGTATCTCTACTACCCCGAATCCGAGGACGAACAGGTGGTTCTTCTTCTTCATAAGGTAGTGGTTCTAAATCATCCTCAACCTCAGCCTCATATCCCCTGCGATTGTAAGAATAGTTTCTGCTGACTTCTCGCTCGTCGTCCACAATGGGAGTATTACGTTTAGCTTGTTGAGTAGCGATACCTCGCAAACGAATACTTTCAACCGCAAAAAACACAGTTGAGCCAACTAAAAGCAGCTGATTAAATTGCAAAATTGGGTCTAAACGCCATCCTTGGAAAATGAGAATGAAGCCGCAGAGTAAGCCCACAGCTGCAAAAAAGATATCTTGATCTCGTGACAGTTCTGGACGCACAGTGCGGAGAAAATACAGTGCTGCCCCAGACACAGCCAGGAAAATTCCTAGAATACTGGCTGAGTTCGTCCCAAAATTGACCTGAGCCAGAACGCTGGCTGAGTTCAGCCCAAAATTTACCATTGTTCTTTTCCAAATATCAAATCTATGTTAGCGAGTCACAATTAAAATCACTACTCTAATCAGACACAATATGCACAATATATTTAAGCTGTAAAGCCTCTGGACAAGAGAGCTTCTGAAGCTGTTCACCGCCAGAGAAAAAAGCCGATGTCTGTCAACTAAGTATACCTTGTCCTCAGTGTGAGAACTTTCTGCTTTTAGGGCAATTAAGTAAGCTGCTTCACATTTAAATTGCATAACTTAAGGCGGGCAAGATGCAAACCTGACAAGATATGCAAATTAGATGAGTTTTAACTAAGATAGCTGACAGACAATCGGTCAGAGATGAGAGTCAAACCGACTCTCCCAAGCATTATGAACGCTGGATTTTATCTTTCTGGCTAATGAAAATCAGCCCAACTGTAACGGGAACTACTACAATCAAACCACCCCAGAGCAGACTCCAAAGAAAATTTGCTAATGAAGGCGTCATAGTTTTAAACCTTTTTTTACACACTTGATCATAATTCTAATATGCTGCCTCACCAAAAGAGTGCTGATTTTTGTTCTCGGAGCGAGGCGCGAGTAGTATGTTGAGTGCTGAATGAAAAAAAGTTTCCTTGGTTCAATTAGTTAAAATTAAAGACAGAATACTTAACAAAGCTGCCAATTAGCTGGCTTTCACCCAAATTCTTGCTTAGTTCACTAAATTATTAGCTCAAACCGATGACTGGTGTTAACCTGACCGTTTGGATTCTCGGCCCTGTGTTGGGACTGATGATATTTTTGTTTATTTTCCGCATAATTCTGACTTGGTATCCACAAGTAGACCTGAATCGTTTGCCCTTTAACCTCATCGCTTGGCCAACTGAACCGTTTTTAGTGCCATTGCGAAAGATAGTACAACCCATAGGAGGGGTAGATATTACCCCTATTCTTTGGGTAGGAATTTTCAGCCTCATCAGAGAAATTCTTCTCGGTCAGCAAGGATTACTCACGATGATGACTCGTTTGAATTAGAGAGGTGACGAAAGGGTGCAGAAGAAGCAGGGGAGCAGGGAGCAGGGGGCAGGGGGCAGGGGGGAAGAAAATTCTCCATCTCAATCCCTACTCCCCAAGCCCTAAAGTTTCATTTCCTGCACAAAATTGGTGTAAACATTACCTTGCAAAAATTGTGGGTTTTCCATAATTTTTTGATGAAATCCAATGGTGGTAGGAAGTCCGGTAATGGCACACTCTCGTAGTGCGCGTTTCATGCGGTTAATTGCAGTGGCGCGGTCTGGCCCCCAAACAATTAATTTGCCTATGAGGGAATCGTAATAGGGGGGGATTTGATAATCGGTGTAAACATGGGAATCAATGCGGACACCGGGGCCACCAGGCGGAAGATAGCCACTAATACGTCCAGGTGCGGGGCGAAAATCATGGTCAGGGTCTTCGGCGTTAATCCGGCATTCAATAGCATGACCCCGCAAGACTACTTGGTCTTGAGTGAGCGTCAGTCTTTCCCCTTGGGCAATGCGAATCTGTTCGACAACTAAATCTACTCCCGTAACCATCTCTGTGACAGGATGCTCAACTTGAATCCTGGTGTTCATTTCCATAAAATAGAACTTACCAGACCTATCTAGAAGAAACTCAACTGTGCCAGCCCCAGTAAAGTTGATAAACTGAGCAGCTCTCACAGCCGCTTGTCCCATTTTCTCTCGTAGTTCTGGGTCAAGTCCCGGACTAGGAGCTTCTTCTAATAACTTTTGATTGCGGCGCTGAATTGAGCAGTCCCGTTCACCCAAATGGATCACGTTACCGTAATTATCAGCCAAAATTTGAAATTCAATATGGCGGGGACGTTCAATAAATTTTTCTATATAAACGCCAGAATTACCAAAGGCTGCGCCCGCTTCACCTTGGGCTGCTAAGAAAAGTTTGACAAATTCGCTTTCAGAACGGACTAAACGCATTCCTCGTCCGCCGCCACCAGCTGTGGCTTTAATCATCACCGGATAATCCATATCCTTGGCGATGAGCAATCCCTCTTGCTCGGATTCTACCAACCCATCACTACCGGGTACAGTTGGTACTAGAGCTTTTTGCATGGTTTCTTTGGCTGTGGATTTATCCCCCATCAGCCGTATTGCTTCGGGAGTCGGGCCAATAAAGGCAATGTGATGGTCAGCACAGATTTCCGCAAATCGGGCATTTTCTGATAAAAATCCATAACCCGGATGAATGGCGGTGGCGTTACGAGTCAGAGCAGCAGCAATAATGTTGGGAATATTCAAATAACTTTTACTGCTAGCAGGCTCGCCAATGCAAACGGCTTCATCGGCAAGTTGGACGTGGAGAGCATTCCGGTCAACGGTGGAGTGAACCGCAACTGTCGCAATGCCCATTTCTTCACAGGCTCGGAGAATGCGAAGGGCGATTTCTCCCCGATTGGCAATTAATATTTTGTCAAACTTCATTTTTTAGCTTCGATATTAGTAACAGTAGATAGTCATTGTCTCCCATCCCATTTGCCACAATGCTTTCACTTTATTTCAAATTATGACAGGAGTTTTTCTAGCCTTATCCTGAGCAGAGTTTAGAGAGGATTTGGCTTCGCTGCCTTTACGGATCTTAACTAGACTAACAATATTGCATCTGCTAGTCTGGAGCCAGTTTGCCAAATTCAGCTTTTTTGAGGACAGTTTGCATCTCAGTTGTCAAGCCGCTATATTTTTGTCAGTTATATCTCCTCCTTTCAATAATTTGTGTCCACTTCCACTTCAATTTTTCGTAATTTTTGCTAAATCTCAGTATTTTCTCACTATTTTTATTTTTTTGTGCTATGCTTTATTTCTGGACAATCAGCGCGGATGTGGCGGAATTGGTATACGCGCACGCTTGAGGTGCGTGTGGCTTTGCCTTGCGAGTTCGAGTCTCGCCATCCGCATTTTTTGATTATTAAGGACGCAATTGCTGCGTCCTTTTACAATTTATTTGGTTAAAAATAATCTCTGTAGTTCTTAACTTGCTATTGAAAGCATGATTTTTGTGCTTTGATATAAATAGGTGAACTTTTGTAAAGAACATTGACTGCAACTTTTACAGGCACAAACAACTCAACATTGCCAACAGCATGGCATCGCCTCACTCCTATTTGGCAAGGTGGGGAGGAAGTTATCCAAAAAAGTTTGCCTCACTCACAGTTAGCACCACCGTGGCAATTGTTACTTTTAGGTGACGGCTCGCCCACAAGGCATTTACAATTACTCACGGGTGAACCGACAGAAGTGGATGTCATTGATATGTCTTTGATTGGCATGAACTCAGATAATGCCCCAGACTTAATTCAAGCTGTACCAGGGCCACGACTGCGGCGACAGGTATGGTTACGTACTGCCTCAGGCCAGCGATTAGGTTATGCTACCTCATGGTGGGAAGCTAGCCATGTAGATGAGTTTTTGCAAAATCGTTCACTACCAATTTGGGCAAGTTTAGCTCGCATTCGTACAGAGTTATATCGAGATATTCAAGGAATTTACTACGGCTACTCGGCTGCACTAGAGTCAGGGTTTGAGGTGTCTGGCCCTTTTTGGGGTCGTCATTACTTGTTTTGGCATCACGGACGACCTCTAACTTTAATATATGAAGTTTTTTCGCCTTATTTAACCAAATATTTGGGAAGCTCAAATCTGAATTCCGCTAATGGAAAAGATCAAGCTACCTAGATGAGGGAAATACAATTTCCAAGAAAAGTCTTGTCAGTAGGGTGCAGTCTACCACACCAATGGCTTGCAGCTTTTTCAAGTTAGTTATACCCTCAAAGTGCTGGGAGTAATGGATGTATCTTTGAGGAATTTATCTGTAGAAGAACTATCCCAGAAAACTGGTCTGCTCAATTTAACAAAGGATGAGGTATAGGTTTCGATGGCCCCGCCTATTGTGTCTGTGATAAAAAAGAAAACAAAAAAACCGTCTCTGGTGCTGACACTATTGGCTGCTGGATTATTGATTGGAGCGGGAAGTGCAGCATACTGGTTTTTAACCCAGAGGCAAATATCTTCTAGAGGCTTGCCGGTAGGTGCAAATATTATTCCTCAAGATGCCCTGTTTACGGTTTCTTTAACCACAGATCCTCAGCAATGGCAAAAATTGCAGGAGTTGGGAACAAAAGAAACTCAAGCAGAAATAAATAAAAATTTAGTCCAGTTGCGCGATCGCTTTCTCACTAAAAATGGTTATGATTTCCAGAAAGATATTGCTCCTTGGGTAGGCGATGAGGTCACTCTAGCAATTTTGTCCCCACCAAATCAATCGGCACTCAAACCAGTGGAGAACGATGATGCTGCTGCTGCTAATGCTCAACAGTCGATAGTCATGGTATTACCCGTGAAGAACCTAGAAGCAGCAAAAAGCATCTTGACAGCACCCAAAACCCTCAAACAAGGTCAATGGACTGACCGCACCTATGAGGGAATTACCATTAGACAAAGTGATGGCCAATCAGGGGAAAAGCTTTCGGCTGCATTACTAGATGAACGGTTTCTAGTGATCACGGATCATCCCCAAGCCACAGAAAGAGCAATTGATACATATCAAGGTAAAGCATCCCTAGCAACAGTCGGTGGCTTTGCGGAGAATTTTCGGAAAATTTCTAATTATCGCCCCTTTGCTCAGTTTTATGTCAATATCCCTATAGCCGCCAGGATAGCTGCGACTGCTCCTAACCGTCCTTTACCTGCTCAGGTTTTAGCTCAACTGCAAAATAACCAAGGTTTAGCCGGGTCTATGACTTTGGACTCTGAAGGAATACGCTTCAAGGGCGTTTCGTGGCTGAATCCCAATAGTCAGCGTGTCCTGAAAGTGGAAAACAAAGCCGGGACAATGCAAAATCGTGTACCAGCTGAAACCTTGATGATGCTGTCTGGCGGAAACTTACAGAGGTTCTGGGAAGACTACGTTTTAACCTCACAAAAAAATCCGCTCTCGCCCATCTCACCAGAACAGTTGCGAGGTGGTGTCAAGTCACTCACCGAGATGGATTTAGATAAAGATTTTCTGAGTTGGATGCAAGGTGAATTTTCTGTCTCGGTGATTCCCAATAGCTCTAATGATGATTCTTCCCAGGATTTCCGAGCAGGTTTGCTATTCATGATCCAAGCAAGGGATGCTTCTAATGGGCAAAGCTTACGTAAGTCAGCTGAAGAATCCTTAAAAAAGCTGGATGAGGTGATGAGAAACCAATACCAGTTCCAAATCCAACCGGGTAAAGTTGCAGGTAAACCTGTTGTTAACTGGATTACACCCTTTGATACTTTAACCGCCAGCCGCGGCTGGTTAGATGACGATATCGCTTTTTTGGCAGTGGGCGCTCCCATTACAGATAAAATTGTCCCTAAACCCGATAATACTCTAGGCGCGTACCTGCCATTTCAACAAACGGTTCCCACAGAACCCAATCCCACAAATGGGCAATTTTTCTTGGATATGGAAATGGCTGTCAAAAATTTTACTCTAAATACGTTATTTCCTAAGCAACAAATTTTTCTAGATGCCACAAGCTCCATTGGGGTAACATCTGCTGTTAGCGATCATCGCAGTATTCGCTACGACATTTTCATAGTCCTGAAAAAAGATGGCACCGCAGCACTTTCTCCTAGTTCAGCGCTCAGTGCTGAGACGCGATAAATCGTCTTTGTATAAGAATAGCTAAGTGGGTGTTATGACTCCTTGACGCACTTCTCCACATAAATGAGGGGCGTTTTACGCATCAAGACTCGTAAACGGATAGGATCAGATTAGTCAGAATAACTATTTTAACGAATCAGGGGAGAACACTTTATGAATCTGGTTGAACTCCAGAACTGGCTGGACAATGCCAC
>REBL01000161.1 GCA_007692755.1 Nodularia sp. (in: cyanobacteria)
TAGTAGATAAATTTAATCAGACTCATACTGATATCCAAGTAGAATCTATTTTTGCTGGTGGACTAGACCAACAATTGCCGAAAATTCTGGCCGCAGTTGTGGGAAATGTACCTCCAGATATCCTGAGTTTCTACCCGCAACTCACAGGACAGTTTGTAGAATTAGACGCAATTCGACCTTTAGAGGATTGGTTGGACAAATTACCTCTGAAATCGGAAATTAGTCCCAACTTATTGGCAGGATTAACGTTAGACAATCATCTTTGGTCAGTTCCACTGTACACCAGTAATCTGGGCATTTTTTACCGACCTCAGCTTTTTCAAGCGGCGGGAATTACACAAACGCCGAAAACTTGGTCAGAATTAAGAGAAGTTGCCAAAAAATTGACCATAGATAAAGATGGCGACGGTCAAGCCGAACAGCATGGAATGTTATTACCCTTAGGTAAAGGCGAATGGACTGTATTTAGTTGGTTTCCTTTTTTATGGAGTGCTGGTGGGGAGATAATTACTGATAATCGACCAAATTTGACCAGCGCCGCCGCAGTGAATGCTTTGCAATTTTGGCAAGATTTAATTAAAGATGGTTCAGTCAAGTTATCTGCACCGGAGCGAGGTTATGAAGAAGACGACTTTATTGCCGGTCGTGTAGCTATGCAAATTACAGGCCCTTGGACTTATATCATGAAGTCTAATGTTGATTATCAGGTATTTCCCATGCCTGCAAGTGTGTCACAAGCTACAACTATTGGCGATGGTAATTTGTATGTGATGAAGACTACACCAGCTAGAGAAGAAGCCGCATTCAAGTTTTTAGAGTTTGTTTTGAGTGAAGAATTCCAAACAGAGTGGAGTATTGGCACAGGTTTTTTGCCGGTAAATATCAAATCTACCCAAAGTGCAGCTTTTCAGGAATTCATTAACCAACAACCTGTGTTAAAAGTTTTTCTGGATCAAATGCCTGCGGCTCGTGGTAGACCAATTATTGCTGGTTATAGTAGTTTATCTGATAGTCTGGGTCGAGCTATTGAGGCGACGTTACTGGGTGAGTCTCCTGAAAAGGCACTGAAAACAGCCCAAAACCGTTTGGAACTGATTTGGCAGAAAAATTGAGTCAGATATCAGTTAAAGCCCAGGCGATGAGAATATTGCTCACGCAACGCCAAGGGCGAACGCGGCTACACAAACTAGACGCGTAGCGGCTTCACTCTGGGAAGTCCGTCTGCGCGGACTAAGAACAAATCAAGGTATTTAACCCGCGCAGGCGGGTTTTGTCTGTATAGCCGCGACTTCAGTCGCCGGGTGCAAAATATAGCTTCACGGTTTTTTCTTGAACTGAAACTACTACAATTACTATTGATGCTAGATAATGGGAAAGCTTTGAGATTTATTAGCCCATCTAGACCGACAGAATAAAACTAACACCTATGCGAACTCACTATTGCGGCGAACTCCGAAAAAAAGATATTGGAGAAACTGTTACCTTGTACGGTTGGGTAGACCGTCGCCGCGATCATGGGGGCGTGATATTCTTAGATTTGCGCGATCGCTCTGGTATACTCCAAATTGTCAGTGATCCGCAACGCACCCCACATTCTTACGAACAGGCGAACAACCTACGGAATGAATACGTTGTCGAAATCACCGGGAGAGTCACGCACCGTCCCGACGAATCTTTGAATCCCCGCCTCCCCACTGGCGAAGTAGAAATCTACGCTGATAAAATTAGACTGCTGAATGGCGTTAGTAAACAGCTACCATTTCAAGTTTCCACGGCTGACACTGAATCTGTGCGGGAAGACTTGCGGCTGAAGTATCGTTATTTAGATTTGCGACGAGAACGTATGGCGCAGAATATGCAATTGCGTCATCAAGTCGTTAAAGCCATGCGTCGGTTCTTAGAAGATTTGGAAGGTTTTATCGAAATCGAAACCCCCATTCTCACCCGTTCCACCCCTGAAGGTGCGCGGGATTATATCTTACCCAGTCGGGCGAATCCTGGCGAATGGTTTGCTTTGCCGCAATCACCCCAGCTATTCAAACAGATACTCATGGTATCGGGCATGGATCGATATTATCAGATTGCTCGTTGCTTCCGGGATGAAGATTTACGCGCTGACAGACAACCAGAATTTACGCAGTTGGACATGGAAATGAGTTTCATGTCCCAAGAAGAAATTATTGCCCTAAATGAGAAGTTAGTGGCTCATATTTTCAAAACAGTTAAAGGCATTGAGTTAAACTTACCATTCCCCCGGCTGACCTACGCTGATGCCATGTCACGCTATGGAAGTGATAAACCAGATACCCGCTATGGTTTGGAATTAGTCAATGTTGCCGATGTTTTAAAAGACTCTGGGTTTAAAGTTTTTCGGGATGCGATCGCTCATGGTGGTATAGTCAAAATCCTGCCAATTCCTCATGGTAACGATGCCATTTCTAATGTCCGCATTAAACCAGGCGGTGATTTATTTAAGGAAGCCAGCGAAGCCGGAGCCAAAGGTTTAGCTTTTATCCGCGTCAGAGAAAATGGTGAAATTGACACCATTGGCGCAATTAAAGACAACCTCAGCGCAGCCCAAAAACAGGAAATTTTACAACGTACAGGTGCAAAACCCGGTCATTTGTTATTATTTGGGGCTGGTGACACGGCTACAGTTAATAAAACTTTAGATAGATTGCGGCAAGTTGTGGCTAGGGAATTTAAATTAATTAATCCCGAAAAAACCAATCTACTGTGGATTACAGATTTCCCCATGTTTGAGTGGAATGCTGACGAAAAACGCCTAGAAGCATTACACCACCCCTTTACCGCTCCCCATCCTGAAGATGTGAGTGATTTAAAAACTGCCCGCGCCCAAGCTTACGATTTGGTGTTAAACGGTTTAGAAATTGGTGGCGGAAGTCTGCGGATTTATCAAGGAGATATTCAACAGCAGGTGTTTGAAGCCATTGGATTATCTCCGGAAGAAGCACAGAATAAATTTGGCTTTCTTTTAGATGCCTTTGAATACGGTACACCGCCCCACGGTGGCATTGCCTATGGTTTAGACCGTTTGGTAATGTTGCTAGCTGGGGAAGAATCCATTCGGGATGTAATTGCTTTTCCCAAGACACAACAAGCCCGTTGTTTGCTCACAGATGCGCCTTCAGGGGTAGATGTCAAACAGCTGAAAGACTTACACGTTGCTTCAACTTACAAGCCCAAGTCTTAACAAAGCTTAAAGGGAGTTAATGTAGAGACGTTGTATACAACGTCTCTAGAAGAGTGATTTCAGCAAACCCTATTTAAATGCGGGTCAAGTATTGTAGTTATCGAGCCGCTTGGGTAACTTCCGGACGCACAATATAGTTATAAGCTTCGACATTACTAGGCAGAGGTTCAATTCTGTCCTGAGCAACCAAAGTTTGGTGGATAAAAGCAGCCGCAGTGGCACGTCTGAGAGGTTCGTTAGGTTCTAGCACTCTGGGATTCGGATAATTAACCACCAGATTTTGTTGTGTTGCTATGCCTACGTCATTCAAAGCAGACTGAGGAATTTGCTGGGCATCAGTATAATAATCTCTCGCTAGTGCTGCTACAGGCGTAGTTGGCTGAGGTGCTGCTGCTACTAAAGGTTGCATTAAAGAAGTCATTGCTAATGGCAAATATATAGGTCTTCTAACAGCTCGACGAGTTTGTGGTGCTAAATTCAAACCTCTAGTTAAGGTCACCAAGGCATCTACTCTAGAAACTGGCTGATTTGGGCGAAATAAACCACCAGGATAACCGCTCATAAACCCTTGTTGATAGGCTTCTTCAATGGCTGGAGATGCCCAATATCCTTGAGGAACATCTTCAAAAGCGCTTGCATCTTCTATTTGCCGTACTGGTTCTTTATCGAATGCTTGACGAAGCATGGCTGCAAATTCATCACGTTGTACAGCCTGTTCGGGTCGAAATGTACCATCGGGATATCCCGCAATCATATTTCTTTGGGCTAAACGCTCAATAAATGGTTGCGCCCAATAATCAGGGGAAACATCAGGAAAAGTATTTTGTGCTAAAGCTGGAGAAGTTTGACTTGCAGCTAGCCCTAGAGTTAGCAAAGATGCACTTAAGGCAGATAAACGAGATAAGCTAGACATCCAAACATACCTCCATTAATTTAGTTGAAATTAATTATTTTTAAATTTATATGTATATGATATTTCTTGCTCTTTCGGTAGTTATCTATCTGTCGATTCAAACAATTGTATCTAAAGTCATAAGTCAGATGCGGTGAATAGTAATTAAGCTATGCAATTCTAAATAATTTACGAACTAGTGTTAGAAGAAGTGGGGGATATGAACCTCATATTATTGCCTATCTAATCAGGTAATCTACTAGAAGTATTAAATAAGAAATTAATCAAATTACATCCTCAGAAAGAAGTAGGAGGAGAACATAATATTTTAGCATTGAAGGTGTAGATTCAGGTAAATACTAATATGGTTCTTTATAAACTTCAAGATTTTGCTGCCGACTATACAAGTCCTGATTTTGATAACTATGAAATCAGAGACTTCGATGTCTACTCAGACATCAATAATGAAAAAGTTGGCACAGTCAAAAATATTTTAGTGGACGATACAGGACGTTTTCGTTACATAGTTGTTGATACTGGCTTTTGGATTTTTGGTAAGCAAGTATTGTTACCAGTTGGGCGTTCCCGCATCAGCTATTCCGACCGACGAGTCTACGCTACAGGACTTACCCAAGAGCAAGTAGAAAGCTTACCTGATTTTAACGACCTCGAACGAGTTGATTACGACTATGAAGAGCAGGTGCGTGGCGTTTATCGGACTCCGTTTGCAGAAACACCTTTAGAAACTTCTGCACCTGTCGAGGCTACAGCACCTTTAGATACTCCATCGGCTTATGCCGAGACTACACCCAGAACCACTACACCTGCATCAAGGTCTACTTATGACCGTGATACATATACTTACGACAGAGAACCGGATCTGTATGATACTAGTGAGCGCAATCATCAAAATCTCAAACTGTACGAAGAACGGTTAATTGCTAATAAAACTCGCGTTAAAACAGGCGAGGTATCGGTTGGTAAGCACGTTGAAACTGATAGAGCAAATGTTTCTGTACCAGTTGAAAAAGAACGTGTAGTTATTGAACGCACTACGCCAACAGATGCGGGACGAAGGACTTCTCCTGGTGAAGTGAACTTCCGCGAAGGTGAAGTTGCACGTATGGATGTTCACGAAGAGACTCCTGAAATTCGGAAGGAAGCTGTTGTGCGTGAAGAAGTAAAAGTTAATAAGGTTGTAGAAACGGATACGGTTGAGGCGCAAGAAAACCTGCGTCGAGAAGAATTAGACGTGAATAAAAGTAATGACCGCTCACGGAAAAAAAGAAGAACTTGAGCAATTTTAGGGATATTCCTTCGTTGAATATGCCAATATTTGGGGGTTGTCAATTATGTTGGCAACCCCTTTCAATAAAAAACCAGCCGCAGCTGGGTTGCACACAAAAAACTAGGAACTACAAACTTTTAATTAACGGATATATTTGATTTCTGCTTCGAGTTGATGAATCAGCTGCTCGTCACTCTTAGCCTTGGCTACTTGCAAGCGATGCTCTAGGCTTTTTTGAATATTCACTCTATGAGTTTCTTGTGCTTGACTGATAGCTTGTAGTCTATTCTGACTCATCATAATACTCCTGTTTAATTTTTCTTATGTCTGGTATCCTTAACATATCACATTTTTAGTATCTGTCGATACAGAAAATTGTGTCTTAAGATAATTTTATGATTAAGCCATGTCTGATAAACAGATAAATCCAGCATTACTCCTGGCAATCATGAGCGATTTTAGCGATCGCGATGTTTATGTCAGTGTTATGAAAGGAGTTGTGGCTCAAATCAATGCCCAGATCAGGGTGGTAGACTTGACACACCAGATTCCGCCGCAAAATATCGCCGCAGCTAGGTTTTGTCTGCTCAATGCTTACCCCTATTTCCCCGTGGGTACAGTATATGTAGCGGTGGTAGATCCGGGAGTGGGCAGTAGGCGCAGAGCGATCGCGGTAGAATTTGCTCAAGGGTTTCTAGTAGGGCCAGATAATGGCCTATTTAGTGGGGTACTCAGTCAAAGTCCAGCCATTAGCACCGTTGAACTCACAAATCCTCATTATTGGCGCACACCTGAACCCAGCAAAACTTTTCACGGTAGAGATATTTTTGCCCCTGTGGGCGCTCATCTTGCTAGTGGTATCGCTTTAAAACAGCTAGGACAAGAAATCGATTCAGCCACTTTGGTGCAGTTGGATATAGGCGAATGTCACCAAACCAATTCCGCCGTGACAGGTTGTATTCAATATACTGATCATTTTGGCAATTTAATCAGCAATATTCCCGGAAGATATCTGCAAGGGAAAAATTGGTCTGTGCAAGTCGCTGGGGTGATGATACCGGGATGTGAAACTTATAGTGATGTTAGAGTGGGAGAAGTAGCCGCTTTCGTTGGTAGTCATGGCTGGGTAGAAATCGCCATAAATGGCGGTAATGCCTGCTCTCATTTGCAGATTAACTGGCAAGATGCTTTACAAGTCTTATTTGTGGAGAAAAACCAAACCGCATAAAATTAATCAAAGCCAAAGTATTATCTAAAATACAAGTATAAAATAAAGTTGAATTGCAATTTAAATACTATTGACAAAATTCAAATTAACCTAAATATAGTTTTTGAATATGACGACACAAACACTATCTGCACCAGAAGTTTATCAAGGTCAGTTTGGGGAATTTACCATTGACGAAAGCGATCGCACTGGCGTGATTATCTACCGGGCTGGTTTAATGGTAGCAGCACTCAGCTTTGCCATCGGTAGCGCTTTGGTTTTATTCAACAATAATCCCACGACTATAGCCGCATTGACCCCTTTATATGCCTGTTTTAGTCTGGGTCTGGGTGTCAGCTTATTGACCATTCACATCTACATGGCATTTCTGCACCGACTACTACAAGTTTTTTGGGCTATCGGCAGTATATCAGCAGTAGTCCTGGCAGTTTCCAGTAGTGAACCTTTAGCGATCGCAGTTTACAACCAACCTCTGACATTATTTGGCATAGGTTTTACCTTCGTAGCATTAACAGGTATTTTCTTCAAAGAAGCTTTTTGCTTTAATCGCCTAGAAACGAAGTTATTAACTTTCGTAGTTCCTTTGCTTCTACTGGGACATTTAGTTGGGATTTTACCAACTCACTGGGAACAAGTTTTATTAGGAGTTTGGGCAACTTTTTGTCTCATATTTGCCTTGCGTAAAGTATTCCAAGCTATTCCACCAGATATCGGCGATAAATCTGTATTTACTTATTTGAAAGAGCAAAATTTAGCTAAGGTTTAATTCTTGGCGCTTTCCTCTGATTTTTAGGAAATAACGTTCGCGTAGCGTGCGCGTAGCGCATACCACAGAGGACGCAGAGGCCACAGAGTCAGGAGAGTTTCAGAGATTTTTTGTCTCATATTCTCCCCTCGTCGCTTGCTGGAAGGGGCTGGGGGTGGGGTGAAATGATTGTGGTAATAGTAGATATAGATATCAATCATATTCAGAAAACAAACAAAAACCCGCTATGAAATTAATCTAGCGGGGAAGAATTGAAATTCTCAATTCACTATCAGCAATTTACGCAAACCATTCTACAACGGCTTCATCTTTAGTATTGGTATTTCGAGATGGAGTCTCACGATTAAACTTCATTTGAATTGATCGTGTTTGTTCGCCATCAGCCGCCACACCCACAATTGGATAGTCAATCAAACCATCTTGGAAGGACATCTGGAAGCGGAATGTTCCATCTGGATTCAGTTTAATTTGACGACCGCCAATGGTCACAGTTGCATCAGGTTCGGTTGCACCGTAGACAATCAACTCAGCGTCAGCAACTAACCAGAATTCGCGGGGACGCATTGGTACGCCACCGGAGAAACCCGCACCTGACATACCAGCACCTGACATGGTTAAACCAGATGCAGTGGGAACTGCCCACATCCCTACACCAGAGGGGAAAACGTAGGAACTCACAGCTTCTTCTGGACGTGCAGAACCTGGTACTTGCTGCATGGAACCGAACATAGAACCAGCAACTCGTTGTGCTTCAGCAGATTCAGCCATACCAAAGATTTCTTCGTATATGGGGTTACTGTTGCTGTTTACTGCTACTCCTGCTGACGCTGCGGCGGCTGCTTTCTTCGCCGGGGGAACTAATTCGTAAACAGTTTTATCACGTAAATCTTCTTCAAAGTTGACAGCAACGAAGGCATCCTCAATCCAGTCAGATGGATAAACGGGAGGAATGTGTACTCTTGCAGAACGCGCCAATACTAACCAACGACCATCAGCAGTACGATAACCGATATCTATGACATAATCGCGATCGCTCACTGGAATAGGAATATACCATTCTCTTGCCAGTTCGTCAGCAGGATACTCTTGAATACTGTGAGGGCTTTGGTGATCAATATCGATGTCGGTAACATCGTAGATTCGTAATGCTAGTTGCTGTCCGCCTTGTTGGCGTAGTTCCGCTTTGTGTTCGTGAGGAATATCCCAGTAGGTATAAGCCCACTGAGGGTCACGGGGTAAAAGTACAATCCGGCTTTCACCATAACCTTGGGGTAAGTCTGCCAGTCCTTCATCAACATCAGCCAAAGAACCACCAGTCCGGTCTTCTTGACCTAATTCAAATTTTGCTGCTTCCACGGTTTCCTGTGCCTCCAGTGAACGAGTTGGACTAAGCGATACTTTGTTGCGCTGGACTTCTTGAATCGCTGCCAGCAGTTGAGATTTACGCATTCGGCTATAGCGAGAGATGCTATATTCACTGGCAACTTTGCGTAGTTGCCTTAATGTCATCTCTTCTATTGGTGGGCGTTCTTTTGCCATAACTTTGGACTCCAGTAGTTTGCAAGGTAAATGATTTCCCTGGGTTACAGAATCTTCTCTCAAATAAAATGTCATCTACCCCAGATGAATTTCCGATTCCTGACTTCTGGTTTTGCCCAGTTTAGAATTTTTAGTTTGTTCTTAAATAGAGGGTCACTACCTTTCAATTCCGCACTCATGCCATGATCAGCATTTCTTTGGGATCGGAAGATTCCTTTTGTTAAGTAAATATTAACCAGTAAACCTTGGTAGGGATCAAGGGGTTTACAGGTACTTTTTTGCTTGTTGTACGAATTTATCGGCTTTTTGGGGATCGCAATGTCAGGAAAACATGACAATTAGAGATAATTGAGTTTGGGATCATGGGGCAAATGTTATGCTTCTTTAACATTCAAGTGATGAATTAGCTGAAAACCTTAATCCACAAAGGAAGAAGCAGGAGTAACAACAGTGTGGAGAGGAGAATACTACTAGCCACTAAATCACGGTCAAGATTGTACTCTTCAGCCAAAATTAGACCAGCAAAGCCTGATGGCATACCAGACATCAAGATCATTGCCAATCGGCGATCGCCTGACAACCCCAGTAAATAAGTTGTAACTAAAGCCACCATTAGAGGCATAACCACCACTTTGAGAACGGCAGGGATCAGCGCCAGTTTAAATTTTTGCCACCCTTGCAGTTGACCTAAGCGAATCCCCGTTAACAGGAAGGCACAGGGAATAACCAGATGAATCGACTCTTGAAGTCCTGATTCCATGACTTGTGGCAGTTGTATCTGGGCAGTGAGAATACCGACCACAAAACCCCACAAAGCAGGGACAGTGGCGATATCCCGTAATTGCATCCACCAGCGATTTGAGGATGATTTATGACTGAAGTAGCTAGCAACTAAGACTCCTAACCAATAGGGGCCAGTAATACTGTGGGTAATGCTGTAAAGTACAACCCAGTTGAGTGCATCGGTGGGAATTATAGACGGTGCGATCGCTAACCCCACAAAACCCGTATTTCCCAATACAGCAGCCAGCACCAGACTTCCTTGAGTGGCAGGATTAAGCCATGAATCTAGCTTCAACTGGTGGGATAAGATTTTTTTCCATCCCCACAACAGCAGCAACGCCACCAACAAACCTAACAGCAGCGCTCCCACAGTCACGACTGATGGTAGTATGGGCAAACTTTTCATCCCACCAAATCCAGTTTGGTTAGTTTTTCGTGCTAGTGCTAACAGTTCTAGTGGCACTCCTACCCAGTAAAGACCACGACCTAATAACTTTGGTAAACGTTGCGGCAAAAATTTAAATATTAATAGCCCCAGACTCATCCACAGAATCAGGGGTATATAAGCATGAACTAGAGTTTCTGACATCAAGAAAATTAAGAATTCAACTCAATATTATTCGTAATAAATCACAACTTACAGACTTAATTTGAATTTTCACCCATTTAAAAGTTCATGCCAATCTGATTAATAACTGACATATTTTGGATGCGCCAAACATCACCTTGTCGAATTAAAGAATATCGCACGCGCAAAGTTTCATCAGCAAAATTTCTGATCTGACCTTGGTGATAGAACTCTGTTACTTCTCTAACTGTAGCCACAACTACAGCTTGATTCGATTTTTGATCAAAATAGTCCACGTTTACTGTGTGGTTATATGTCCGATGGCGATTCTGTGACCTCTCTTGTTGGGCAAGCTGCCGCCATTGAGTCAGAGTTGCGCCTGTTAAAATATCCGGTAAACCATCCACGTTGTATTTTGGCCCTAAAGCCTCAGCTTTAGTAGATAGCCAAGTTTGAATCACTTCTTGCGCCGTCGCATCCGTCAGAGAGTCTTCTACGGGTTGCAACTCGCTGGTTTCTTCGGGAATCTCTATTGGTGGTTCATTAAGCTGCACAGACAACTGTTCACCTTGCAAAACTGGACTAGGGAACAACAAAGTTTTCACCCATCCGAATGTTGTGGAAACTAACAGCCAAAAAACTAATATCCCTGCCAAAGAAGCAAATAAAGTCCAAACAAGTCGTGTTCTCCCTTCTAAGCTAGCAGCAAAAGCTTGTTGCTGTTGAGGATAACCCTGATTAATAGCTTGACGGGGCTTTCGCCTCCGGCGCTTTTTGACTTGTCGAGTCGGAGGTGACTTAGCTGCACCATTGAGATGACTCTGATTCGCTCTGGTTGTGCGTTCAGGATGATAAAATTGTGCTGCATCTGCTGGTGAGTGGGCATCTTGCGAAGTTCGCTCTGGCGGTCTATTCTCGTTAGTTGGCGAGAAGTGGACATTTTCATGTCTTTTGTGATCTGGTGTTGCTGATAAATCCGGCTCAGGTGTTCTACTTTGAGCAAATTCTGAGGAAGCAGCAGTGGAATGATAACTTTGGCGAGGAGGTTGGGAAAAAGATTGACGGTTGATTACAGCCCACTCCTGAGTGGTTTCTGCATCATTAGGTAAGGCTTCTAAATAAGCTTGCACCTGTTGGTTAGCAAAATAATCTTTCAGCGAGGCTTCCTGTTGAGCTAAATCTCGAAAGTGAAGGAATACCTCATGTTGTAACCACTGTTCGGCATACAAACATAGTCCCGGTAGCAAATCGGGAGAGTCTAGAGATTTTTCCCGAATCAAAGCCAAGGCTTCGTATTCTTGACTTAGTTCTAAAACACGGGTGGCTTCTTCGGTCTGACCCAATAAGAGCGCACACAGTGATTGCTCTAAATGCACATCTTGACGTTTTCCCAAACGCATCAGCATTTGCTTGGCCTGACGAATTAAAGCCGGTTGACGTTGAGTGAATCCCCGTGCTAATAGGGCATAAACCGCCAAATAAGTGGCAACAGCAGAGGGACGTTTACTTTCAGCTTCAAATAGCTTATGCTGTTCTCCAACCGTTAGATAGTTGCGTAATTGCTGAATAAAGCGCAAAAAATCATCTATATTTAGACCAGATAGATCATTGCCAGTACCATCGATACCACCGCGATCGCTCAATATCTCACGCAAAAAGGCCAAGCCTTGTCGTCTTTGGGCAACCTTTTCTTCAGGTAATGCCAGCAATTCCAAAATTCGATAGGGGCGCAATTTATACAAGTCAGCCTGCATTTCCGCCTGCACGCTGGCAAATAGCCCTTCGCGCGCTAGCAGTTCTTGACCAGTTTCTAGAGAAATAGCCGCATTTTCATAGTGACCTTGCTGCCAATGTTCCCTACCCAGTTCCAGACAAGCCAAAGCCACAGTCAGAACAATGTCCGGGTACTCAGAATTTTCGAGAAATTCTTCACTGGCCAGATTCTTCGCTTCTCTAGCAGAAGCTATGCCGCTTTGATTCGTGAGGTAATTATGACCTAGCTTGAGTACAAGTTCATATTCCCCCAGTTCTTGCAAAATTAATAAAGCACCAACTAATTCCTCTTGGGAAATGTCGACACTTAAACTTTGGATGTCAGGATCAGTTTTGTTACTTTCTGCGTGGTTTCCCACGGCAACAGTAGTATTACCATTGCCGTCAGGGCCATAGGCATGGGCAAGGTAAAGCTGGTCATAACTGTGACGTTCTTTAGGATTTGATAAAACCACGTAAGCTTCTTCTATAAGTTGTTTGCGAGAAGAAATTGCTGCTTGAGAATACTCTCGCCGCGGCAATTGCACAATGCGATCGCTGTACGACTGCCGCAACTGTTCATCACTTGCCGCTAACGGTAATCCCAAAATTCGGTAGTAATCTAGCGGAATTCGCACAGTCTACTTCCCCTGCACCGTGATCAACATAATTAACCTAGAGTATTCCAGGCATGTAAAACCGTGCCATAATAGTACGGTGAATAATACCGTGGCTGATTTACACTATAAGTATATATTGCGACAATTGATTTTGTTACTTCCTAAAATTTGAATAATATTTTAGTGGTAATATTTCGCATTTGCCTAGAAAGCCCGAATACTTTGTTTTAATTTTGAGTATTTTGGCTGTGTAAGAACTTATAGTTACCGCTCATTCACGGATTTCTCCAGATCAGCAGTCAAAGAAACTATCTTTAAAAAGATATGTGTTAATTAAAGATTCGTGATTGTATCATATATAGCTATAATTTGCAACTATCTAGCTATATAGAAAAATTTCCTGGGGCATTTTTGCTAAATTGTTCATGGATAGGCAGAAACCGAGCTATCCTGATTGATAGCCTATGAACAGGAGTAGAGAGCGAAAAAACTCAGGGGTGTATCTGTTGCCGTTAGGGTGAGATCCTCGCAGAGCGTGGGTAGAACAATCAAAAATTCACTCATTGTTTCGCCTCTATTGTCTATAAACCTTTTTGGTGCATAAATTTTGGTAGTTGACATCAGCACATCCTAGCTAATGAAAAGCAGGTATTGTCCCAACGCAACTTATTTGAGATGGTAAATTTCAGCTTTACTATAGGAATACTAAAAAATAATGGTTCAAGAACGTACGTTACCTACATTTAATACTGCCACTACCAACATCACCAAAGAAGAAGGGTTGCGGTTGTATGAAGATATGGTACTAGGTCGCTCATTTGAAGACAAATGCGCTGAGATGTACTATAGGGGCAAAATGTTTGGTTTTGTCCACCTATACAATGGTCAAGAAGCCGTTTCCACAGGTGTCATCCAAGCCATGCGACCGGGTGAAGATTTTGTTTCCAGCACCTACCGCGACCACGTTCATGCTTTGAGTGCTGGTGTACCAGCTCGAGAAGTGATGGCAGAGTTATTTGGTAAAGCCACAGGGTGCAGCAAAGGACGTGGTGGTTCTATGCATATGTTTTCTGCCGAGCATGGCTTACTAGGTGGTTATGCTTTCGTAGCTGAAGGCATTCCTGTAGCAGCTGGAGCAGCTTTTCAAAGTAAATACCGCCGCGAAGTTTTGGGAGACCAAAACGCTGACCAAGTAACAGCTTGCTTTTTTGGCGATGGTGCAGCTAATAACGGTCAGTTTTTCGAGACTCTAAACATGGCATCTCTGTGGAAACTGCCGATTCTTTTTGTCGTCGAAAATAATAAATGGGCAATTGGGATGTCTCACGAACGCGCCACTTCCCAGCCAGAGATTTACAAAAAAGCCAGCGTATTTAACATGGTTGGCGTGGAAGTAGACGGTATGGACGTGCTAGCGGTGCGTTCCGTCGCCCAAGAAGCTGTTGCCCGCGCTCGTGCAGGTGAAGGTCCCACACTGATTGAAGCCCTTACCTATCGTTTCCGGGGACACTCCCTCGCCGACCCAGATGAAATGCGAAGCAAAGCTGAGAAAGAATTCTGGTTTTCCCGTGACCCGATTAAGAAGCTGGCGGCTTATCTGGTTGAGCAAAACTTAGCAGACGAGGCCGAATTAAAAGCGATTGACCGGAAAATTCAAGAATTAATCGAAGAAGCCGTCAAGTTTGCCGAAAGCAGCCCTGAACCTGACCCCAGCGAGTTGTATCGCTTCGTGTTCGCAGAAGACGAGTAGAAACGCGATTAATTGCGTCTGTGCAAGAAAGAATGTAGGGATAATTGCTGAATTGTCCCTATAAGAATTCACAAAAGACTACTCTAAATTCACGCTAAATAAGGACTAAAACTTGTGTTTACGATCACCCTTGAAGAGCAACAATACAAAACCTACATCCTCACCGATAAAAGTGCTGGCTCTCAAATAGAAGTAGTACCAGAAAAAGGCGGTATCATCACCCGTTGGCGGATTCAGGGGCAAGAAATTTTCTATCTGGATACCGAACGCTTTACTCATCCTGAGTTGAGTGTCAGAGGTGGAAATCCGATTCTGTTTCCTATCTGTGGCAATTTACCAGATAATACCTACACTCATAACGGCCAACAGTACACTCTTAAACAACATGGCTTTGCGCGTGATTTGCCTTGGGAAGTAACTGAGCAAAAAACTGAAGATAAAGCTAGCCTGAGTCTCGTACTCAATAGCAACGAGCAAACCAAAGCAGTTTATCCTTTTGACTTTCAAGTAATTTTTACCTATGAATTGCAAGGTAATACTCTCGCAATTCGGCAGGAATATAAAAATTTGTCGTCCACACCAATGCCCTTTTCGGCTGGTTTCCATCCTTACTTTTTGACGGGTGGCGATAAGAATCAGCTAGATTTTCAAATTCCCTCTGGGCAGTATCAAGACAAAAATACCAAGGAAATTCACTCATTTGATGGTAATTTTGATTTCAACCAAGATGAAATTGATGTTGCTTTTAAGGATTTGACTAGCCAATCTGCCACAGTTATAGATCGTAGTCGGGCGCTAAAAATGACTTTGGATTACGATCATATCTATTCTCATTTGGTGTTTTGGACAGTCAAAGGCAAAGACTTCTACTGTCTAGAGCCTTGGACAGCCCCTCGGAATGCTCTTAATACTGGGGAAAACTTGACTGTCTTAGCTCCAAAGGCTAGCTGCACGGCATCTGTAAGCTTCAAAGCAAATACTTTATAAAATTATTTGCAAATCTCAGATGCTCATGCTATGATGGCAAAGTTGCAAAACAAAAAAGGGTCGCTAACTCAATGGTAGAGTACTCGGCTTTTAACCGATTTGTTCCGAGTTCGAGTCTCGGGCGACCCACTTTTAAGGTTAATGTGATTTTGATATGGTGAGCGATCGCCTAAAGATGAAGCTTCACTGAATTGCTGATGTGTATAGCTGACAATGATTAGGAAGTGCGATCGCCGCCGTCCGGAGTCTGAGCAAACTTTGTAGATAGGATGCAAGGCTACTAAAGCCTTTAATGATGGCGTAACTTACTGTACAGTAGTATATGGCAAGTATAGGGCATCTTTATGAAAGATGGCGTAAAGTTCTTCAACATAAACACCCGACACTAGTTATAATTTCCTATAAGTTGAAAAAAGTATTAAGATTAGCGTAATAATAACGCTTTTTTCACGTCGATTAGCTGAAAAACAAATTAGGAGGACTATATATGGCGCTTGTACCAATGCGGTTGCTTTTGGATCACGCGGCCGAAAACGGTTACGGCATTCCAGCATTTAACGTTAACAATTTGGAGCAAATTCAGGCAATTCTGAAGGCAGCATCCGAAACAGATAGCCCTGTAATTTTACAAGCTTCTCGTGGCGCTCGTGCTTATGCTGGAGAAAACTTTCTGCGCCACCTGATTTTGGCAGCAGTAGAAACCTATCCACATATTCCCATTGTCATGCACCAAGATCATGGTAATGCTCCTTCTACTTGCTACTCAGCAATTAAGAATGGCTTTACCAGTGTCATGATGGATGGTTCTTTGGAAGCTGATGCCAAAACCCCCGCTAGCTTTGAGTACAATGTCAACGTTACCCGCGAAGTGGTAAACGTAGCTCATTCCTTGGGTGTCAGCGTTGAAGGTGAACTTGGTTGCTTGGGTTCCTTGGAAACTGGTGCTGGTGAAGCCGAAGATGGTCACGGTTTTGAAGGTACACTTGACCACTCTCAATTACTGACTGACCCAGACGAAGCTGCGGAATTTGTAGAGCGAACCCAAGTAGATGCTTTGGCTGTTGCTATCGGTACCAGCCACGGTGCTTACAAATTTACTCGCAAGCCCACAGGCGAAATTTTGGCCATTAGCCGCATTGAAGAAATTCACCGCCGTTTACCTAACACCCACTTGGTAATGCACGGTTCCTCTTCTGTGCCTGAAGATTTATTGGCACTAATTAACCAGTACGGTGGTGCAATTCCCGAAACCTACGGTGTACCTGTAGAAGAAATTCAAAAAGGTATCAAGTGTGGTGTGCGTAAGGTTAACATTGACACCGATAACCGTCTAGCTATCACCGCCGCCGTGCGTGAAGCTTTGGCATCAAATCCCAAAGAATTTGACCCCCGTCACTTCCTCAAGCCTTCGATTAAATATATGCAGAAGGTTTGTTCTGACCGCTATGAGCAATTCGGTACTGCCGGCAATGCTAGCAAAATTAAGCAAATTTCTCTGGAAGATTTTGCTGCTAAGTATGCCAAAGGCGAACTCAATATGATTACTAAGGCATCTGCTAAAGTTTAATCTGTCAAAAAATAAATAAGGGCATAGCAGTGTTATGCTTTTTTAATTAAATAGGAGCATAGCGGTGCTATGCTCCTTTAATTTATTGCAGTAGTCACAGGGGTTAGGACACATATGGCATATCCATCCTGACTTTTCACGGGAAGTCCTCAAGCCGCGAAACGCAAGCAACGCTTTAGGAGATGAGTCCTCTACTGAATCTGGCGTAAGCCTGATCGAGCAAGTCATGTCTTAGATTAAAGAATCTCAGTGTCTTTAGACCTGAGAGTGTCAATAGACCAGCGTTATCAGGTAGTCGAAACATAGTCTGGTTGGATTTGGAAGAGTCGGACAAACAAATCCTGTTCTGGCCAAAAATAGCAAAATTTCACAAAAATTAATTCCACTGGCTGACAAATAAAGGTGACCTTTGCAGGCTAATGGGATTACTCACGAATTTAGAGTAATGGGGTAGTCAAGTACACAAATTTCCGTTATATTCCCCTAAGCATTCATTGGTAAAATTTCATGGGAAGAAACTGGAAAAACCTGAAGATAGTTGCAAGTTTCTGGGGCGCGATCGCTTTGACACAGCTTTGTGGGCCAAATACCTCTGTACGCGCTGCTGAAACCGTTGTCGTGCGTTTTGGCCCCTTTGCTGAGTCTATTTCCCTATCCGAGTTACAAAATATGGCGGATACTGGGGAATTTCCCAGGGGTTTAGAACTTTACACTGGGAGAATATCTGAAGAACAACGCAACTTCTTATCGGGAGCGCTCAGAGCGAGAGTACCAATCGATGTTGTTACCCTGAGTCGCCTACTCAATACTCAAATTGGCACAACTATTCTCAGTAATTTATCTGAAGCTTTAGTCAGAAGGGATCAGGCGGGGGTACAAGCACTCAGAGCCGCATTCGTGTTAGGTGCTACTGAACCCAAGGGTCTTTCTATACTCGATTTTATTGCTGCTTATCCCAGTCAACGTTTAGAAATTAATCTCCTCAAGGCTTTTCAGGTGGCGGCACGTTTAAACACGTCTTTTTGGCGCACTCAGCAGTTTATGCTAGATATCGCACCTGAACTCGACTCTAGAACACCGCAGATTTCCCTGCCATTTGACCCCAGTCAAACAGGAACGGCTCAAGTACAAGTACTGAATTTGAATTGGAATGACCAAAACCGCAGTCGGGATATTCCCGTTGATATTTACTCATCAAATGCCACAACTTCGGAAAAACCCGTAATTATCTTCACCCACGGCTTAGGATCAGTTCGCCATGAGTTACGCTACCTCGCCAACCATCTTGCATCTCACGGTTATGTAGTCGCCGCCTTAGAACATCCCGGTAGTAATGAAACAAATACTAATTTAGCCGCACAAGGTAAATCCAGGCTGTTACAGCCCCAAGAGTTCTTGGAACGTCCTAGAGATATTACTTTTGTCCTGGATGAACTAGAAAAGCTGAATCAAACTGCTAATCACCCATTACAAGGGAAACTGGCGACTAATAATGCTATGGTAGTTGGCTATTCTTTTGGTGGTGGTACAGCCTTAGCAATTGCTGGAGGTGAGTTACAATTGGAAGGTCTCAAACAACGCTGTCAAGGTAACTTAGCAATTTTGAGTTTGGGCGAAACTATCCAGTGTGTTGCTCAAGAACTGCCTGAAAATAGCTATACACTAAGAGATGACAGAATTAAACAAGCGATCGCTCTGAGTCCCACAAGTTCTTTAATGTTTGGGGAAACAGGTTTAAATCAAGTACAAGTACCGACTTTAGTCTTAGCAAGTTCCGCAGATAAAAGCACCCCAGCCTTGAGCGAACAAATAATCGGATTTCATCAAATCCCTGCGCCTAAATGGCTAGTTGGTATAATTGGGGGTACTCATTTAAGTGTGAAAGACCCAAGTACCACTTTGGATCAGGTAGGAAAACTAGATACACCTTTTGGTGGTGGTGAAATTGTCGGTGAACAAGCGGTAGATGTTCGCCAATTCGTTAAATCTATCACCTTGGCGATGGCTGCACAGCTCACTCCTGAAGCTGACCAATATGCTGTCTTTCTGACCTCAGATTATGCTCAGTTGGTTTCAACTGCCGCTTTTCCATTTCGCCTAGTGAGAGAAATTCCTCCTAGTGCTATGTCAAGGGTCAAGAAATTTGAGAGTAACTAAGATATTTGCAGTGTAAATTCAGATCATTTTTGGTTGTTTTAAACAGAATATTTGCTGATCAAGAGTGCTGAGTGCGATGGCTAAAAGTCTCTTGGTTTTAACCGTTGTCTGTTCTTTGGCCTTCACTTAGCACTCAAGTATAGTCTAGCTGTAGCATCGCTACAGTCATTGTGACATTATTGTTCTAGATTTATTGAATATCATTCTTGATAAATAGACAGCGGATTAAGCATTTTCAACCAGCGCACCTTCCCTCATGGAAGCCGCTACACGTCCTTTCTGTGTAGTTCCGCGAGAGCTAATATAGCACGGCGTAAATAGCACCACCATTTGAAATCAATGAAAATCCTGAGAATCAACTTTTTTACGCAATAAATGTAAAGACGCGATGATCGCGTCTCTACCAAAAGTAATAAATTTCCAGAAGTTGATATTCATATTAAATCTGTTTTAGCTGAATCACAATGACATTTTCTTCTATGTTTAAAAAACATCTGCTATTGCGGGTCAAACAATTTTAGATTTTAGATTTTAGATTTTAGATTGACCCCACAGATGAATCTAGGGGCTTGAGGATTTTAGATTTGGGATTTTCGATTGATTGATTCCACAGATAAATCTGGGGGCTTGTACCATTAAGGAAGTATTGGTCAATAAAATCTTCGACCTTGCACCGAGAATCTAGGATGGTGCGTCGCGCTACGGGACAACACACCCTCCAAAACAAAATTTAGAGTTTTAATAATTTTTGTTTACAGCGTAACCTTACCAAGGAGAGGGGCAGGTATTGCATAGCAAAACCAGAGTGAGGTTATGGGTATATCTTACTACTTTTTGATAGCGATCGCCTCATAAATACAGCCTTTTTCAGATTTTCATTCCGACTACATTAATCAAACATTCAGCACAACTGCTTTAAAGACTAAATTTTCTAACTATTTTTTGGGCTTTAGTCTAGTTTAGATTTATAATATATAGCAAAGATAAGGATAGCGTACATAATAGTAAACTCATAGGCTAACCAACGCTAGCTAGCTAGCTGGTTATTACTGCTGGTCTGTACAGCAGTGTGGGGCTAGCAGCAGAACTAAGCTTTGATGAAAAGCTAGTCAAAGATTAGGCGAGTTTAAATCATCACAGCCTTTAGCCAACGACTTCAGCCGAATTGAGGTCAGGTTGAAAAGTCTATTTGTTTGTACATTCATTTTGGATAAATAACTGCTGGGGGTTAGCCATGTCTAATCTGCCCTGATTTTGTAGTTTCATCTATTAAATCACCTCATTAACGTACTTAAGCCGATGTTTCAGCATCCGATGAGTTGGATGTTATTAACAAGGTTTAGACAGTGAAATTTTCCAGCTTCTCACACACTTTTACCTTGAGTTCAGTAAAATGAAAGACTTTCATTGTATCTTAAATATCTGCATCATATCAGTAGCCTATCTATCCAGTATTTACTTATGGATAGCGTTTTCTCAGCACTCAAATGAGTGAATAATTATTGTAACATTAATTACAAAATAAGTTTTAATCGTTGACTAGTGAAGCACGGCGAAAATCACACGCGTCTGCAAGAGGTAGTCAGCGATAATTTGTGTGCAGAATTGAGCTAAAGCGAAAATTGCATCATTCATCAGATAAATGTTAGATTTTTTACCAGAAACCATTACGACTAAAGAAATCACAATTGCCTCACTGGGGCTAGTAGTTGGAACTTTCATATTCGTAATTACTCGTTTAAGTTTTGTATGGTTAAAATTACTTTTGAAACAACTAAGACTTCTCCAAACTAAAAATATTTACCAAAAATTAATTAAACCTAATGAAATTTTAATAATTTCTGTATCTGTAATTTTTTTGGTTGAGTTTATTTCCTTTCAACTACCGAAAAATAGCTGGGTTCAAACATTAGAGATCATCATTAGTTTAACTTTAGCGATCGCTACAAGTTTATTAGCTTCTAAATTATTTAAAAACTTCTTTGATTTTTATTTATTAAATGCTGCTTTTAAAACTGGGCAGAAAATCAGCAGTGAATTTCTCATCCTATTTAAATGGATAGCTAATATCATTATTATTTTTGTAGCTATTCTGCTTTATGCTCAAAGTCATCAAATTAATCTTTTAGGATTGCTAGCCAGTTTAGGAATTGGTGGTTTAGCAGTAGCCTTTGCGGCTCAAAAGACTTTAGAGCAAGTTTTGGGTGGTATTGTGATCTATCTTGACCGTCCCTTTGTGATTGATGATTATATCGGACTACCTGATGGGACATTTGGCAGAGTTGAATCTATCGGCTTGAGATCCACTCGTATTCGTACCTCTGGAAAGGGAACCGTGGTGATAGTTCCCAATAGTTCCTTGACTCAAGTCAATATTGAAAACTTTACTGGCGCGAAAAAAGTCATGTCTATACTTTATTTGACTTTCTATCGAGCCATCAGTAATGAAGAAAGAGCGCTAATTCGTCAAGTGATTTTAGAAAGTACAAACGGTATTTTTGGACTTGACTCACGAAATACAGATGTAAGTTTTAAGAATATCAATAATCTAGAAGACCCAGATAAAAGTCAAGCGCAAGTTTCTTTCTTTATTTTGGGTTCTGGAGATGTTTCAATGGAATTACGTCGTCAACTTTTAGATTTGGCCACTCAAAGCATGACTGAATATCTGAAAGAATATGGTATTGCCTTTGAGATAGAAGAACCAACAATTTATGTTGACTCACCGATTACGATTTAGACCTAATGAATAAAATTTCACAGATAATCCTGGAATTTTTCCAGCGTGATACCACAGTATTAGCCCTATCTAGATTTGGAATATTTTTATTTTTCATCCTCCTCTCTGTACTAGCTGGACGATATACTCCTACATTGCTGCGAGTTATTATTCAACGTTTTGCACCGCAGCAGGTAGCCAGTATTTACAACAATTTAATCGAACCGATTAGAAACTTATTTAGAGTAGCTGGTACTTTAATTCTGGTCTCCTTATCCTTAGCATGGATTATCGAATATCAATCTATATATAGGTTTCTTACACCCATTGTAGACTTAGCTGTTATTTGTAGTCTAGCTTGGTTATTTTCTCGTTTGTTTCGTCAATTCATTCGAGCTTATGGCATTGAATTAGTGCGTAAATTGGGGCGCGAAGTAGACGAATTGCTTTTAGTCTTTGAAACTCTAGCAAATGTGATGATTGGCTTTATTGCTATTATTGCTTTTGCCCAAAGTCAGCAATTTAATTTAGTGGGTTTATTAACAGGTTTTGGTATTGGTGGATTAGCCATCGCTTTTGCTGCTCAAAAGACACTAGAGCAATTGTTAGGAACGATTGTGTTGTATTTAGATAGACCCTTTATTCCTGGAGAATATATTCGTTTACAGAAATCTCCCCAAATTCCTGAAGGGTTATTTGGCAGAGTTGAATCCATTGGGATTCGTTCGAGTAAAATTCGCGCTGCTGCAAAGAGTACTTTATTCATTATTCCCAATTCGATATTAGCAAACTTAGAAATTGAGAATGTTACGCGAGGTAAAAAAGTAATGGTTTTACTTTACCTCGATTTTGTTACCATGCTAGAAAACCAAGAAAAAGCTTTAGTGGAGCAGGTGGTAGCAGAAAGTACTAACTCACTGTTTGGTATCGACCCAGGCAGCACCAGTATTACTTTTTTAAATCATAATTTGGCAAAACAAACCACTCGAACCAGAGTGACGTTCTTTATTTTGGGTTCTAGTGATAACTCCCTACAATTACGTAAACGTTTATTGGAGTTAGCAAATGAAAAAATCTCTAAAAAACTAGTTACTTTTGGTATTGAGTTTACGATGCAAGAACCGACAATTTATGTAGATTCACCAGTTACACTTTAAAAATTTTAGTCAGGAGAAGGACGTAGCAATCAAGCTAAATACTTTATTTTATCTTCATCACTTTCTATAAATTAATTCAAAAACGCTCGGCGCTATCTAGTTCACAAGCTGGTATCACCAATTTGTCCGCCTGCTGCGAATTCATCGCAGCCGTAATGTGATTAGCTAGTAGGCTACTGTATCTAGGTTCATCGGCTAACATCTGTAAGGCTGCTGCTATGGGAATCTCTGTATCTTGTGAGGTAAACAGAGTCACAATTTTTTCTACAGCCACTGTTTTTCCGGGAAAGGACTCAAAGGTAGTTACCAATGTGGCAGATTCAGAAGTATTTTCTACACAGATGGGTGCAGTCTCGTCACCATCTACCACTAACTTTGCCGCCATCCCTAGTTGAATACCTGAGTGGATAGTTCGACATTGCAGCCAGATAATCTGCTCAATACCACCTTGGTTTAAGGTGCGCCAATGTCGCACGCCTTGGGTATCCGGTTGAGCATCAAATCCAACTTCAACGGTGATCTCACCTTCAAAATCTATAGATGTGATGTGACAACGGATGGCCGAAATATGTTGATCTGCCAAACTGCTAAAACGTTCAAAGTGGAAGTCTAGGGTAGAACCTGCTGGACTACGCCATCTGACATCACGACTAGTTAAACCCAAACGCAAATCAAGGCGACGCTGGTATTTGACAATTTCACCACTATCTAGACTAAAGCGATCGCCTGCCACTGTTACCACTAATGGCAACCAGTTGGGGCAGTTTACAAATGGCACATCGTCGTAAATACCACAAATCATTGTGGATGGACAATTTTGTGGATACCCTTCCTCAAAAGTCCCACGGGTTCCTAAATAACCGTTACCAAGGGTGAAGGCAGTTTCTTGTTCATGTAGCTGGGTGGCATTAAATTCTGTTTCAATAACCTTCCAGGTATCAGCGTTAGCTGAGGGCTGATTTTGTCGATAATTTGCAACACATACATCAAACATGGTCAAAAAAGCTATTTTTCCCAATAGGATTAAATTTAATTTAAAGTAGCTTACCCCTGAGCAAAAGCAACGTCATAGAAAACTTTGACGTTCCCACTAACACAAAACTTCGGTTCCATTTATAACTCAAGTTGGAATTTATAAATGCCAAAAGTGATACAAATTTATATCTTTGTTTATGTATGTTATGAGGTTTTGGTGAATACAAATCAATAAATTTCAGTGAAGAAGAATTATCTTTATCCGTAATATTTACTACTTACGTATACTACTAGCAACTGCACCATCGGGTGATAGAAAACATCGCTAAGGAATGGGGATTGAAGGGACTGACAATTAAAAAAATATTCCATTGCTGAGGTAGGCAGGGGAGCAGGGAGCAGGGAGCAGGGGGGATAATGAACAAAGATGGTCTGATGAAATGGGGCAATTTATTTTCTGGAAATCCCTAATCAATCAAATACCGCATTCCCAGCCCCTGGAAACTGTACGTTCGCGATCGCCCAAGTTTGACAACTCGTCTTTTGACAAAGCTATGAACTTAGGGTATATTTTCGCACTAGAAACGCGCCGCAGGAATTTATCAGAATGCTAGATTTGTCACTCATCACCATCCTGGGATTCCTGGGCAGTTTTGGACATTGCTTTGGGATGTGTGGCCCCCTAACTGTGGCCTTTTCCCTTTCTCAGCAACAAACAACTGCACAAACAGCTTCCCGTGAACAAATACCATCCCGGAAAATACCCAATTCGTGGCAAAAACAATTAAGATTTCATCTCTTACTAAATCTAGGGCGAATGTTGAGCTATGCTTTCGTCGGTGCTGGCATCGGGGCGCTGGGTTCGGTATTACTGCAAGGTGGTCAGTTTGCGGGTGTAGGCAGTGATTTCCGGCGCTGGATGGCAATTATTACCGGCTTAATGTTGATTTGGTTTGGGTTAGGGCAAGTAACACCCGACTTGTTGCCGCGAATTCCTGTATTACATCCCTTACTACAAGGACGTTTACATGATCGTCTGAGTACAGGGATGCTCAAGCTTTCCTACAAAACCAGATGGTGGACACCCATGCTTTTAGGCATGACTTGGGGTTTAATGCCCTGTGGTTTTTTATATGCTGCCCAAATTAAAGCCGCGGAAACAGGCAATTTATGGATGGGTGCAGCAACCATGCTAGCTTTTGGGCTAGGAACCCTACCCACGATGCTAGGTGTGGGTGTTTCCACTTCTTTGGTAAATAAAGATCAGCGCAGTCAATTATTTCGCTTGGGCGGCTGGGTGACACTTACTATTGGCGTGCTGACTTTGCTGCGGACTGGCGACACAATGGTAGATTACAGCGGACACGCTGCCTTGATTTGCTTAATTTTGGCACTGATTGCCCGTCCCATTAGCCGCCTGTGGGCTTCACCCTTGCGTTACCGTCGAGGTTTGGGAGTGGGTGCTTTTGTATTGGCTGTGGTTCATACCACCCACATGATTGAGCATTCGTTACAGTGGCAATTTGCGGCTTTCTTCTTCTTACCGCCGGATTTTCAGTGGGGCATGGCTGCGGGTGCTGTAGCATTAGTCTTAATTACCCCCGCAGCTTTCACAAGTTTTGAATCACTGCAAAAATATTTGGGTAAACTTTGGCGACAGATTCATCTCTTGAGTGTCCCGGCTTTACTCTTAACTGCCATTCACGCTGTATTGATTGGTTCCCATTACTTGGGTTCCTTGCAATCAACATGGGGAAATAAATTAGCAGTAGTGTTGATAGGAATTGTCACCTTCGGCGTGTTATTGGTGCGTTCACCTTTGTTTTGGTCAAAGTTAAATATAGAGAAGTTTTATGTACACCCAACCAAATCGCAGTAACAGGTATGCTCAAAGTCCAAGAATTATCTATTATTTATTATTTTTGAGTTGCTTAGTCATATCAATAATTACGGCTCATCCGACTTTTGCCCATCAGGTGCAAATAGCGGCAGATGTTGGTGCTACCCTCCACATTGAGCCAAATGATAATCCTCGTGCGGGAGAACCCACCCAAGCTTGGTTTGCTCTTACCCGTAAAGGTGGTCAGGTGATTCCCTTGGCGCAGTGTGATTGTGAATTATTGATTTATGCCCAACCCCACACGCCAGGAGAACCAGCCCTAATAGAGCCATCTTTAGAGCCTGTGGCAGCTGAACGTTATCAAGGCATTCCCGGTGCAGAAATTACTTTTCCCAAGCCAGGACGATATCAATTACAGCTAAGTGGTAAACCCGCATCTGAGGCCAGTTTTAAACCGTTTCAATTTGAGTTTGAAGTTACGGTGGCAGCTGGAACAGCCAGAAATCCAGGAAATGTGCAAGATGGTAATAGTAATGCATCGACTCAAGAGATGAATATTCGGTCAGGGTTCAGTATTACGGTGCTAGCCCTGGCGATTCTTCTGGCTTTGGGCATTGTGTTTTTTATCCTGCGGGGAAGGAAAGGACGGAAGTAGCGTTAAAGAAAGGCGGGCAGTCCTTGCCCTCCCCCACAAGATTGATCATATTGAAATGTGTAGATTACAGATGTCGTTTTTGATGCCAGTTCCAGGCATGGGTGACAATATTTTTGATGTCTGGGTATTGAGGTTGCCAGTTGAGGATTTTTCTGGCTTTCTCTCCACTACCAATCAGAGATGGCGGATCACCGGGGCGGCGATCGCACTCTTCAACTGGTATGTTGACTCCAGTAACTTCGGCCGCAGCTGCAATCACTTCTCTGACTGAGAAACCATTGCCGTTACCTAAGTTGAAAATTTCGCTGTCGCCATCTTGTAACAGATATTGCAATCCCAAAACATGGGCATCGGCTAAGTCGCTAACGTGAATATAATCGCGAATACAAGTACCATCAGGCGTGGGGTAATCTGTGCCAAAAATGGAAATGGATTTTCTTTTGCCTAAAGCTGTGAGTAATACTAAGGGAATTAAATGGGTTTCTGGTTGATGATCCTCGCCGAGTAAGCCATTAGGATGAGCGCCAGCAGCGTTAAAGTAGCGAAAACGGACTGATTTTAAACCGTAAGCGATATCAAAGTCAGACAAAATCCGCTCTACCATCAGCTTGGTAGCCCCATAGGGATTAATGGGGTTTTGGGGGTGGTGTTCGGGAATGGGTACGATTTCTGGGACTCCATAGGTCGCACAGGTGGAAGAAAAGACAAATTTCCGAATGGATGCAGCTAGCATCGCTTCTAACAGCGTCAGTGTACCCACAACGTTATTACGGTAATATTTAGCTGGGTCTGTCACCGATTCTCCTACGTAGGCATAGGCGGAAAAGTGCATCACTGCGGTAATATTCCGGGTTTTAAATAAGTCATCTAACAAGGCGCGATCGCCTGTATCTCCTACTACCAGTTCTACCTGCAAAACCTTTTCTACCAAGTCTTGATGCCCATAAACCAGATTATCTAGTATTACTACTTCATAACCCGCTTGCTTGAGGGCAAGTACAGTATGGGAACCAATATATCCGGCTCCCCCCGTTACTAAGATGCTGGGCTTTCCAGAAGACATAGTTTTTCCTTTAGAGTTGACAACTGCTCAATTAATTTAGTTTACTGGTGCCACATTACTCATCCGAAAAATGACAAATAATAGACGCAGTGTGAAAAAATTGCACTAAAATCACTACGACGGTAGTCTTTGGTCTTGGGCTGGAGGTATTTGCTCTCAAGTAATAGTGCGATTACAATTTGACGAGAAAATACATCTTCTGCCGAAAATCTCTAGGCTGATTTTTACGGGTGTCTCAGTTAATCATGGGGAAACTCCTATTTTCAACTGGCTCACAGCACAATAAAATTTGAGAGTTAATCTATGTTTCTATTACTAAGCCGAGTCCTGCTGTGGCTGCTGATTGGCACTATTGTGTACTCTCTGTTTCAGAGATTTTATCCTTCTGGAACCTTTATCGGGAGATTAGTTTTAGTCGTTGTGTTGATTGTCATCGCTTTGTCGTTTATTAACCCTAATGAACCAGCTGTGGCATCTTTGTGGCGGGTTGTATCATTTCCACTCAAACCTCTGGGGGCTTCAGTGTTGCTGATGATGTTTGCCGCGCAGAGGATTAATGGCGGCGGCATAGATAAACCAGGTGGATATTTGGTAGGTTGGTCGCTGACAATTTTACTGTTGGCGAGTACACCTGCGATCGCTTACTTTCTAGTCAGAGTTCCCGTAGCCATGATGGGTGATACCAACTTAGCAACGGCAATTCAGGATCACCGGCTAGTATCGACTTTCAGAAGTGAGTCTACCTCTTTGGAGGCGCTGGTGGCATTTAGTCCAGCCACTACTGGCACAGTTTCCGATGTAGTAGGCAATACTCTCCGGCTGAATCCAGAACCAGGTCGTGCAAATATAGCATTCAACTCTTTGGATGTGAAGGTTCCACCTTACCTGTTGCAAACTCCTACAACAGTGGGCGATCGCGGCTTGCGAATTGAAGACTTTGTACCCAGCGCCGAAACACTGCAAATTACCACCCAAGTCTGGGAAAGTTATCTTAACCAGATTTACTTTTTCTTGCGTGGTAGCCAAACAACTACCTAAAAAAATCAATTTAACAGCTGAGGCTACTGGCCAAAATCCAGATCAGGAAAATCAACCACAGATAAACACAGATGAACACAGATGTTTTATTGGTGTTAATCAGTCTGCATCTGTGGTTTAGTCTCCACAACGTTGACTTTTGCAAGAGTTATATGGCAACTTGAGACTTTATCGGCTTTTGCGACACGTTAAAGTAGAATAGGGCGGACTGCCAAAATTCCCATAAAATACAGACTTTTCAGCAGTTCAACCTCAGATGATTAAGTTGTAATATCGCTTTAATGGCAGAATCTCGACGACTTGCTAAACTCGGTGCTTACTTACGTCCCCATTGGCGGGAAACGACATTAGGCATTCTCGCTTTATTATCTGTCAATGGGCTGGGTGTTTATATCCCCTGGTTAATTCGTTCAGCCGTTGACCAACTTTCGGCAAGCTTTAATTTCAATAACATATTATATTATGTAGTGCCGATTATCTTGCTCAGTTCAGCGATGTGGCTGATCCGTATGGCTTCACGCATCTGGCTATTCGGGGTAGGAAGGCAAGTAGAATTTGATCTCAAACAACGCATTTTTGAACACTTACTCAAGCTAGAGCCTGCTTATTTTGCCACTAACACAGCTGGCGATTTAATTAATCGTGCTACCAGTGATGTGGAAAATGTCAAGAGGTTGGTGGGTTTTGCGGTACTGAGTTTGGCAAATACTATGTTTGCCTATGCTCTGACCCTACCAGTCATGCTGACAATTAGTGTGAATCTCACATTAGCTTCCTTGGCTGTGTATCCCTTCATGTTCTGGTTAGTGCATCTGTTTAGCAATCGCCTCCGCAAAGAGCAAGCCGTAGTCCAAGAGGAACTATCTGACATCAGTGAACTGATTCAAGAAGATGTCAGCGGTATGGCGCTGATTAAAATCTACGCCCAGGAAGAAAATGAGCGTCGAGCTTTTGCTCAAAAGAATCAGCAGCTATTGGCGGCTAACCTCCAACTGGCTAAAAGCCGAAATATACTGTTTCCCTTAATCGGTGGTCTAGCTAATCTCAGTTCTCTGGTGATTATCTGGCTGGGGGCGACACAAATATCTACGGGAACTCTAGCTGTAGGAGATTTTTTGGCGCTGCTAATTTATGTAGAACGTCTTGTTTTCCCCACCGCCTTATTAGGCTTCACAATTACAGCTTATCAACGAGGTGAAGTAAGTATTGATCGTCTGGAGTCTATTCTTTCTGTAACACCGAAAATTCAAGACGAAGCCAACACTGTACATTTGCCTTTGGTTGACATTAAAGGCAAACTCACAGCCAAAAATCTCAGCTACACTTACCCTGGGGCTACTACTTCGGCTTTAGAAAGTATCAGTTTTACTATTTTCCCTGGGGAAACAGTATCTATTGTCGGGGCTATTGGTTCTGGTAAATCAACTTTGGCCAATGCGTTACCGCGTTTGTTAGATATTGCGCCTGGGCAGTTGTTTGTAGATGATTGGGATATTACCAAGATATCATTGACAGATTTACGTCAGGCGATCGCCTACGTTCCTCAAGATAGCTTTTTGTTCAGCACCACCATTAAGAATAATATCCGTTACGGTGACCCAGTTAGTGAAGCCCAAGATGTCGAGTATGTTGCCAAACAAGCCCAAATTGATGCTGAAATTAGCAATTTTCCCAAACAATATGAAACCATTGTTGGCGAACGCGGTATAACTCTGTCTGGTGGTCAGCGACAACGTACCGCCTTGGCTAGGGCGATGCTGGTGGAAGCCCCAATATTAATTTTGGATGATGCCCTTTCCAGCGTGGATAATCAAACTGCCACACAAATTCTCAATAATCTTGCCAGTGGTTCGAGACGCAAAACCATCATTTTTATTACTCATCAGCTATCTGCGGCTGCTGCGGCTGACCGCATTTTTGTGATGGATAAAGGCAAAATTGTTCAGATAGGCAAACACTCAGAGTTATTGCAAACAGAGGGTCTTTACAAAACTTTGTGGAGTCAGCATCAAGTCGAAGAATTACTGCGGTGAACAGTGCTAAACACGCCATTGATTCTTCTCAATACTGACTCCAAGAGTTCAGTGTGAAGGCTTTTGGCGGGTTTAGCTGAAATTGCCTTGTAATATTTGCGCTAGTGACAATTTTCCAAGGATCAGGACAGGATTGACCTGATTGAGTTCAGCAGGCTCCAATTCGCCCAAAGATCACAGAAAAAGTTTTCCCAATTAACATCAAATCATAGAGTGGATGCCAATTTTTTTGGTAGCGCAGGTCTAAATCAACTATTTGTTCAAAATCTTTCACTTGAGAACGACCGTTAACTTGCCACTCACCAGTTAGCCCTGGCTTGACATTTAAACGTTGCCAGTGACGAGGAGTATATTTGATGACTTCATCATGAGTAGGCGGACGAGTCCCCACTAAACTCATTTCACCGACTAGGACATTCCAAAACTGAGGTAGTTCATCCAAACTCGTGCTTCGCAAAAAACGTCCCACCTTTGTGATTCGGAAGTCATTTGTATTTTTAAAGATTAGTCCGTCAGCTTCGTTATTCACCTGAGATTTTAGTTTTTCCGCATCACTAACCATTGACCGGAATTTCCAAATCTGAAAAGTACTTCCTTGGAGTCCATATCTTTCTTGAGTGAAGAAAATTGGCCCTGGATTATCAATCTTAATCGCGATCGCTATTGGTAAAAACACGATAGCTAGGATTAACAGCCCCACCAAGCTCCCTACGATGTCCAAAGTCCGTTTGAACTTGGATTGTACAGAGGAGTGGGGAGTAAATTCCGACTCCCAAACTTTATAAGTACCTTGCACAATGCTTCTTATAGGTGTATGGTACATTTTTTTAGCCAGATATTAAAAAGTAGAGTAATATTACTGATTATCTTTATTAAAGATAAACTTTATCTTGCTAAAATAAACACCTGTTTTCTTTATATTTACTGGATCTTCATCAAAACTCTGGGGATCATCAACTTAGATAAAGTTAAGATAAAGTTCACTAAATCTACCTTAAGGAAGATGGCTAATAAAAAAGAATATGTATTACTCAAAATAATTAAATTTCCCCAAGACGAAAAGCCTTGGAAAAGCATGAGATGAAAATTTGCAAACAGCTAAATTTTAAAAAATTATAAATTGGGGAAAAATGCTTCTATCTTTTGACGGAAGCATGAAGCCAGAAAATCATAAATAGTATAGGAGCAACAACGGCTATTTGGAACTATATTCAATTATTTATTCCCAGATAATTAGCGGCGCTAAATTCAAGGATGGTAAATAAATGATTTCATCTGGTGTGCAGGTTAAAATGGGTCGCGTGGAATCGATTGTGGAACAAATTGGGGAAGCAGTACTCTCGACTACTGAGACAATTGAACACCTAGCTGAAGGATTAGAAAATCTCAGTGTGCAAGTTGAAGCACAGGGAAAACAAGTGCAGCAACAAGGATATCAAGTTTTGGCATTATGTGATGCTGTCCAGAGTCTTGCTGAATCTCAGGAATATTCACTGCAACGAATCACCCAACTCACCCAAACTCTAGATAGGCTGATGTTCTTAATTCAAGGATCACAAAGCCAAGCCTCAAGCCAGCACCTCTAATGAATTAAACCCTTAACTGAGTTACGGCGATGTTACCGGAAAAACAGACATCAACATCACTGCCAGGAGTGCGATCTCGTTTGCTATATTCCCCCACATAATAAAAATCATCGCCTTCAATGCGATAGTTAATCGGTAACGGTTTGGTACAGGGTTGGCAAAACACGATCTGAGGATGGGAATCCCCTGGTTGCAGATGTGGTAAGTTCACATTCCAAAAGCTTCCCGGTTCTAAGGGACGATAGAGTAAATCAGCTAGAACTTCAGCAGTCAACTTGGTCGCTAGATCCCAATCCAAACTTTGCTGACCTTTGTGATATTGGGAAATAGCAATTCCGGGAATATCTTGTGTAGCCGCTTCCCGCACAGCCGCAACAGTACCGGAAATATAAGCATCTACTCCCAAGTTTCCCCCAGCATTGATACCTGAAAGCACAAATTTAATATCTGGGCAAATTTGGCTGGTGGCGATTCTTACACAATCAGCGGGAGTACCTGCAATTGCATACTCATTTTCAGAACGCCGTTGCAGATTAATTGCACTAGTAGTAGTGACTTGATGTCCACATCCAGATTGATGGTCTTTAGGTGCGGCAATAATGGTTTTTTTCCCATTTATCGCCTGAAACAGGGCTTGAATACCAGGAGCGTCAATTCCATCGTCATTGGTGAGCATTATGGTCATACAATTTTAGATTTTAGATTTTAGATTTGGGATTGATTTCACAGATAAATCTGGGGACTTGTAGCATTAAGGAACTATTGGTCATATATAGCCAATTTGAAAAAACACACATAACAACTTTCACCTGAATTTCAACCACAGAGACACAAAGATAAAATATCTGTGTATCCTGCGGTCAGCCGCTAAGGCCTCTACATCTGTGGTTGATTTTCCTTTTCTTTAGCTACTCAACGCCTTAAAGAACCGTTGCAAACTTTTGAACACACTAGGCTTTTTCGCAGGTGCAGCATCTGTTCCTGTTTGTGGTTGTCCTTGGCTAACAATCAAATCTACCTCATCACCCGTTGGCCTTGTCGGTAATTCGGCAATTTTTTGATACTCGCCGTTTGTTTCTACCCATACTTCCCATAATCCGGGATAGCAGCGAAATACAGCAGTTGTATCATCTACAGGACGCAGGTAGTAACAAGATTCAATGGTACTAACGAAACGTTGGCGGGTTTGTCTGGCTGTATAACCAATACCGACCACACCAGAATCTTCTAGGCGAGGATTTAACATCACAAAAGGGCGATCGCCTATATTTTCACATAGCTTTTCCACTTGGGGAACTTCGACAGCAGTCGGGGCAATAAATAAGAAAATTTCATCCTCTGGCTGAATTTTCGACTGTAGGGAGGCCGCCCTACCTGTACCAATATCCAAAATTTTAAATGGTGTACCTATCCAATCACGGTTAGCTAAGGCTGCACCACCAGCATCAGCAAAGAAAATTTTCAGGCGGGAATCATATTCTGCAAACAAAGGCAAAAATTGCTCCGCCACGGGCATCAGTTTGATTTCTGGGAACAAAAAATCCACTTGTAAGCGAGTGTAACCATCTGCAAGGGCTGCTTGAGTAGCTATGCGAGATTGGGCGATCGCTTCTTCAAGACTGTTGGGAAGTTCAGGCATAGTTGATATGTGAATCTAGCTTGTACTTCCATTGTATGAACTACGTACATCCGTCTACGACTGAGATGTACGTTTCCGACGCTTCATTTGAGCAACTTGCTTAAAGCTTCCGCACCAAGTAGAGGTTGACTCATCTGCATCTGTAGAGGCACGTTCCATACCCCTGGCATAATTGAGTATTACCATTGCAGCAGCTATATCTCTATCACATTGATAGCCACATCTTTCGCAATGATGAACTCTTTCGGCTAGTGTTTTTTTCTTTTGATGACCACAATTAGGGCAAGTTTGAGATGGCTTAACCTTTTGCGTAGGAATCTCAATATAAAAGCCACCTGCTTCGATGACTTTATATTTAATTAAATCCTTGAGATTGCCAATACCAACATCAAGTAAAGACCTATTTAATCCAGTTTTTTGACGTTTTCTCTGACTGCCTTTTTTTGCTTTGCGAGTCATCCCTTTGATATTTAATTTCTCAGTCGCTACCAGGCTATTACAGCTAACTATCTGTGTAGAGACTTTATGTTGCCAGTCTTGTCTTTGACGTGCAACCTGTGATTGGATTTTGTCTATTGCTTTGTTGGCTTTCCTCCATCGCCGTGAAGCTTTAACACCTTTTTGTGGCGGCTTTTTCCTGCGGCTAGTTTTAGCTATCTTATTGATTTTGACTTGAGCAAGTTTAACAAACCTGGGATTCTCAATAATATTGCCATTGGACTCAGCAATTGCATGATACACACCAAAGTCTAATCCCATAGCACCTACATCAGTTTGTGGACGGGTCGGAACACAATCAACAGTAATGGAAGCATACCACTTATCCTGCTGAAAAATTATTGTGCAGGTTTTAGTTTTACCCCAATCCCTAGCTTGCCCACGCATTTTGATGTTACCTAGATTAGATATTTTTAGATAACCGTTTTTGCCATTAGTGCAAGCTTTCCATCCTGAACTACAGGGATAAGTCCACCCTTTGTAGTGACGACTTGACTTAAATTTGGGATAACCGGATTTGAGTTTAAAAAATCGCTTAAATGCAAAATCAACACGTTTAACAGTATCCTGCAAAGCATGACTACCAAGCTCTTTATACTCTATCCATTCTTCTTTAAAATCAGGTAAACAGTTTTGTTGGTCAAAGTAATCTACTGACTTACTAAATCGTTTGTAAGAAGTTCTGCGATGCTCAACGCAAGAATTGTATAAATCCTTATGCAATCGTCGCCAATAGTGCATTTTATTGGCTTGTCCTTTAGACGGGTAAAGTCTAAAAGTAACTCGCTTAGTAGCCATAACATATCGACCTGTCTGTTATATTTGAATATGATAATATTTTGGGTGTACCCTGTCAATATGCAAGTCAGGAAAGGTTCTCACAGCATCTTTAGCGTTAGACTGCACTTTGTGTTTGTAACGCACTATCGGCGCAAGGTTTTAAATGCAGAAATGCTCAACCGATTAAAACAAATGATTGAGCAAGTATCGAATAAAATGGACTGCCAATTAATTGAGTTTAACGGGGAGTCAGACCATATACATATCTTGTTAGACTTCCATCCAAAAAACTCTATTGCTGCTGTTGTTGGTAGTCTGAAGAGCGCAACAGCAAGAATGTTAAAAAAAGAATTTCCTGAAGAAGTAAAAGAGTATTACTGGGGAAAAGTTTCTTTTTGGTCTAATTCTTACTATGTATCTTCTTGCGGTGGCGCACCAATAGAAGTGCTTAAGAAGTACATCCAAAACCAGCAAACTCCCTGACGTGCTATCCTTCCTCACCCCGCTACGCTGAGGGTGGGGACTGCCGCACAAGAAGTTCAATGAAATCCATTGATCATCAGGTTTTAATCTCACTACCCCTGCGGTATATGCGTATAAATTCCTTGACCTTGGGTATCATAAATAAATACTGGCAGATTGACATGATCACCAATTACCCCCAAAGCTTCTTGTAAGATATGCCAGTGATTTGTCGTCTGAAGGTCGGCTTCAGTTAATGTAGTCTGTAGCAGTTCTTCATACTGAGGGGTAAGCGATACAGCAATTCCGGTGTTATTAATCGTGAAAGTGCAAATCCGAATTTCTCTAGAACAGGTTTGATCGAGGTCATAACGAACTTTTTGCAAACCGTTCATGGTTTGGAGTTTTGCTTGTGCTTGCTGGAGGGCGATTGAGTAAGGTTCAATCAGGCTTTGAGATTGATTGTAGTAAAGACTATCTGAAGAAGTTTGTTGAGCATTTTTTAAAGCCTGCTCCCAGTATGTAACTGCTATGGGCCACTGGTTTTGTTGCTCATAGCTTTGGGCTTGATTGGCTGTGCTGATGGCTTTTTGATAACTTCTAGCGGCTATTTTTTCTGTGGTGGCGCGATCGCGTGTCTTAGCTAGTTGAGGTTGATACTCTAATAGCAGTTCTTGTGCTTCTTGGGATGCGGGGCTAGTTTGGGGAATCAAATTTAAAGTATTAATGACTATTTGCCAAGTAGATTGTGCCTTTTCCCATTCGTTTAAGGACTTAGCGCTGGTTTGACGCTGTTGTGCCACAATTGCCACAGCTTTGGCATCATTCAATTTTTTTAACCATTGTTCTTGAGCCAATAACTGCTGATTTACAGTTTGCAAACTCAGACGATATTTGACTAATCTCGGTTGTACTAGCCCATACAATTCATTATTAGCACCGATAGCCTCCAGTGGTGCGATCGCTTGTCGCCATGAATGTTGGATATCTTGTAATTGTCCGAGACTATTTACTGTCGTTTGCATTTTTTTCTCTGCCACAGTTGCCGTCTGTAAAGCTGTTACCACCTGGTTAATTTTGTCTGACTGCATAGACAAACTAGCTTTTAACTCCTGAGCTTGTTGGTAGCGCGATGACCAACGGGGAATAATTAACAGGTTGGTACTAGCTATTTCTAATTGCTGTTGTATTGCGATTAATCGATTTTCCGAATTAGCACGGCGCATCAGTTGTCTAGATTCCAAGTTTAATTTTTGAGCAGTTTGGATTTCTTGACACTCAGACATAACACAAGGACGAGTTAACAAATAAAAGCCACTACCAAACACACAAATTCCTAACAAAGTTATCCCTATTAGTAGAGATTTGATGGGGCTTTGTGACTGGGTTGCCCACAACTCCGGTGTATCTACCAAAAGAGCAAATAATTCTTCTGGCTCATTGTCTATGATCGATGGAGTATAGGTCAGAGAAGATGAGAGCGGTATTGCTCGCCTTATTTCCTCCTTTTGCTTCATAATTAAGGAACATCTAGCATAAGGCAGTTGCTCCCCAAATATTCTGATAAAGCATTGTACCTTGTGTTTCCTGTAGGTTTGTGACGACTGGAGTGCTTCTGACAGCACAACAAATATCCGCTCAGTGTCAACACTCACACCCACTGGATGTTGAGTTAAAATCATTAACTCGTTTTTTTTGACAGCACACTTAATTTGGAAGACTTCACCAGAGGGGACTTCTGCAAGCACTTGTTCTTGCAAAGTTTTGGCTAAGAGTTTTAAGTCTTCCTGCTGAATTGCTACTTTCATAAAGCGTTACTGCTGATTTTTTATTGGGAAAGCATGAAATGAAGCATTTGCGTTTAGGAAATGCAGATGCACAGTTTAATCAACCACAATCAGAGAATAAATTGACACTCTCACCGTTAAGCTGATGCTGTAGTGGGAGATTCTTGTTTTACACAATTCTGCTGTTTAGAGATTCTCTACAAGCTGGAATTTCAGTATGCTTGACCGTATTCTTTGACAGTAGACCAACTTTTTAACACAAATTGCGACATTTGAGCAAAATGTTACAAGAGACAATGGAGTTGAGCAGAGTTCAAAAAGAGTCAATCCCTGACGGATATCACCGAAAAGGCAGAGGGGAAGGGAGCAGGGCGCGGGGGGAGCAAGCCCTTTTCATCTGGGTACATGGGTACTAAGTCCCGTCTCAGTCTTTCCCCTTGCTACCCTGGCTGTTTTGACATGAATACTGGTTTTGTTATATGCTAACGATTTCACGGAGAATTTTTATTACTTTTAGTAAGTACAGTAGTCATGTTTTTATCTGAAAAACTGATTTGCATCATTGACAAAATTCGATAGAATTAATACATAAAAATATATTATTTATTATAGACGAACCGATCTAAATTAAGTAATTGTAGTGCTAATAAAAGTTAAAAACAGCACCAAAGAAATACTTTTGAAAGTGTAAATACAAGGTGCAAGAAAATGGATTTATTAGAGTACCAAGTTAAAGAATGGTTTGGGAAAATAGGCATTCCCGTCTTGCCTTCCCAACGAATTGACCATCCTACAGATTTGAAACGGTTGAAAATTCGCTATCCGATTGTCCTGAAGTCACAAGTATATGCGGGTGAAAGGGCAAAGGCTGGTGGAGTCAGGTTTGTAGACACAACAATTGATGCGATCGCAGCGGCACAAACTGTATTTAATTTACCAATCTGGGGCGAATTACCGGAAGTTTTACTCGCAGAATCCAAGTATAGTAGTCAACAAGAATTTTATCTAGCTGTGGTTTTAGATACAGCTGTTTGCCGACCAGTGCTTTTAGGTTGCAAAGAAGCCGATATCGATTGGGAATCCGCCGGGGAGAAAATGCAGCACGTTGTGGTTGAACAAGAATTTTCTCCTTTTTATGCCCGGCGACTGGCGCTAAAAATGGGATTGCAAGGTAAATTAATGCAGTCTGTCAGCTCGGTAGTCGAGAAAATGTACCAGTTGTTTGTACAGAAAGACTTAGACTTGGTAGAAATTAATCCCTTGGCTGTGAATGCGTCAGGTGAAGTTATGGCTCTCAATGGTAAAGTCAGTATCAACGAACGCGCCATTGGCCGCCATCCAGACTTAGCTGAGATAGCTGTAAAAATAGCTAACCGTCATAGTAGAAGTTCCGTCAACGGTCATTTAGGCGATTGGGATGGTTTAGAATTACACGGTAAAATTGGTATTTTGGGCAATGGGACTGGTTCGATGATGGCTACCTTAGATTTAGTTACCAGTGCTGGTGGTAAACCTGGGAGTTGTCTGAATTTGCGCCATGCTTTCCTCACAGATGTTTCACCGACGACTTTTTGCGATCGCCTCGCCAAAGGTTTGAATATCCTCGCAGCTGACAGAAGTATTCAAGTTATACTGCTTAATCTTCTGGGGAGTGTACCTCAGACTGAGGAAGTCACCGACATCATTAGTAATTTTGTCCAGCAAGACCACCACGAAATTAAATCACAGACTGTCAAAGTTGGTAGCCGAACCCGAAGAGAGTCTCATTTTCCGCGTTTGGTTGTGCGGATTGCAGGTTCTGAGTTCAACACTACCAAGAATTTTCTAGACACCTTAAACACTCAAACTGATGCTTTGATAGTAGTAGAAAACTTAGATGAAGCAGTCGCAGCAGCTGTTCGTCTTGCCAAGCCTATTGCTTATAAAAAAGTTTGATACAATTTTTCATATTTACCGCAAAAAACTGTAGTTTTTCATGAAAACATTAGAAGCAAGTAAGCTTCAAAAAAATTTTCGTCAAAGCCAACAAATTATTACAGCCGTCAAAGATGTTTCTTTAAATATTCATCCTCAAGAGGTATTGGCGTTTCTTGGTCCCAATGGCGCAGGTAAGACTACCAGTATTAAAATGATTGCTGGATTAATTCAACCTGATGCGGGTTGGGTGAAAATTGCTGGTACTGATCCCCACCGTAACCCCGCAGCATTGAAAAATTTAGGTGCTGTACTCGAAGGAAATCGTAACCTTTACTGGCGATTAACTCCCCAAGAGAATTTGGAATATTTTGGTGTATTAAAAGGAATGAGCCGACGAGAAGCTACTAAGTCGGGTTTAGCACTTTTAGATAGATTTGGACTGATGTCTAAACGCCAAACAGCAGTGGAAAATCTTTCACGGGGAATGCAGCAGAAGTTAGCATTTGCTGTGGCCTTAATTCATAAACCCCAACTATTATTATTAGATGAACCAACTTTAGGATTGGATGTAGAAGCCACAGAAGATGTGAAAATTTTAGTCAAAGAAATTGCTGCTGCTGGTTGTGCTATTTTACTAACTACTCACCAACTCAGTATTGCAGAAGAACTTGCAGATAGAGTTGCCATTATTCAATCAGGGGAAATTATCACAGAATTATCCACCAGTGAATTAATTCGCCAATTTTCTGGAACTGGTTACAAAATTGAGGTAGAAACTGTCCTTGATGATGCACGAATCACAGCCTTAGAAAATCTGAGTGCAGTAGTTCAAGACACACAAATTATCCATTTATCCCAGCCAGAATTACTTTACAAAATCCTTGATATAATCAAACCTCTGCCTATATCATCTCTGAAAAAAGAGCAAGCGAACCTCACCCAAATCTTTTTGCAGATAATTAGAAGAGGCAGAAATCAAGATGTTTAAATTATTTTTAGCTGAATTGCGCCGTAGTTGGATTATATCTATTCGTTATCCTCTACAGTCAATAGGCCGGATTTTTGTGTTTGCTTCCATATTTTATGGATTATTCTTAAGTTCTCGTTATGTCGCTGGTGATGCTTTTCAATTAGGCGATCGCCTCGACTCGATTATTATTGGCTATGTGCTTTGGACTTTAACCTCATTTATTCTGGCTAGTCTGGCGGGAGAGTTGCAAATAGAAGCCCAAACTGGCACTTTAGAACAACTATTTCTCTCGCGCTATGGTGCTACTAAGGTCTTTTTAATGCGAATGTTGGCTGATTTGAGTTTGCAGATATTGCAAATATTCGGCATTCTGGTGATCATCATGCTCCTAACAGGTAGCCGTCTTGACTTTCCTCCCACATTGCTTTTCCCTTTTGTTACTGTGGTCTTAGGGGCTAATGGCTTTGCTTTTGCATTGGGGTCTTTATCCTTAATATTTAAACGTTTGCAACAACTTTTAGGTTTGACGCAATTTCCGTTATTATTTTTGCTGACCATACCCACCGAAAGTTGGACAGGATCAGCAAGAATTTTGGCAGCGTTGCTTCCCATGACTCCTGGTGCTGAATTACTACGTGATTTGATGGCTAGAGGTGAAAGTTTGAATTTAACCAAGTTATTAATCGCTTTCATCAATGGCACAGTATATTTTGCCGTAGGATTATGGATATTTCATCAAGCTGAAGGCAAAGCCAAGCAACAAGGAATATTAAGAGGATACTAATTCTAACAAGTAATAATAAAGTTATTATAAAATTTTCTCAATCTACCAAAACGTTTTATGAACTTAACACCAGACAGCAAAGTATTAATCCAAGGCTTTTGTGAATTTATTACAGCAACTCATATTGCTCAAATGAAAGCTTATGGCACAAATTTGGTTGCTGGTGTCAATCCCGGATGTGGTGGACAGCAACGCTACAATCTACCAGTATTCGATTTGGTGGAAGAAGTGGTGGCGAAATTTGGCGTAATTGACACTGCGATTATCTGCGTCCACCCATACCAAGTTTTAGATGCAGCATTAGAAGCGATCGCCTGTAATATTAGTCAAATTATTATCATGACTGGTGGCGTACCACCGTTGGATATGGTGCAATTACTGCGGAAAGCCGAAGCCGGTGAAACCTTGATCGTCGGTCCCAATAGTCCAGGAATTATTGTACCGGGTAAAATTCTTTTAGGTAGTCAGCCCAGCGAATTATACACACCTGGTTCTGTGGGGATTGTCAGCCGCAGTAGTACCCTAACTTATGAGGTGGCTTGGGAATTAACTAAAGCTGGTTTAGGGCAGTCAATTAGTGTCAGTATTGGTAGTGATGCGATCGTTGGTTCATCATTTTTGCAATGGTTGCAAATTCTCGATGAAGATGAAACTACCGAAGCGATCGTTTTAGTCGGTCAACCCGGCGGTGATAGTGAAGAAGCCGCAGCGCAGTATATTACGGAAGCAATTGATAAACCTGTAATTGCCTATATTGCCGGTAGACACGCACCACTAGCCAAAAATTGGCGACAAAGTGGAACTTTAGCCACAGTTATCGGACGTGACCCTAATTTTGGTACAGCCCAAAGTAAATTAGCTGCCTTTAAAGAAGCAAAAATTCCAGTCGCTGAACGTCCTTCTCTAATTCCAGAATTAGTTAAAAAGGGAATTAAATTAGTTGAAAAAATTCACTAATTTGTTTGTTAAACTCGATACTGCAATTTTAACTTGTCCCAATGACAAAACCCGCAGATGTCAGCACAAAAAGGTTAATTAGTCTCGCACCAGATAACTGGGTAAGATGGGTAACACAAATACCTGATCTTGTCGCTAGTGAAATTCTCAACTCAGAATTCCAGTGGATTAGTAGAGAAAGTGATGTTTTGATCCGCGTCCAAAATCCCCAAGGTGAGGAATTTCTTGTCCTCAACGAGCTGCAATTGCGTTATACTTCCAAAATGCCACGTCGGATACGTGCTTATGCCGGACTTGCAGAAGAGAAATATGATTTACCAACTTATCCGGTATTAATTAATATTCTCAAGTCTACAAACGCAGAAATTCCCACAACATACACATCAAATGTTGCCGGTTTACAGGTGCGTCAAGACTACCGAGTGATTAATTTATGGGAAGTAGACGTAAATATAGCTTTTCAACAACCGTTACCTTCGTTGCTTCCTTTTGTCCCAATTCTCAAAGGTGGAGAAGACGAGTCTACAATTAGAGAAGCCTTACAAATTTTACGTGCCGATGAACAGTTAAATCAACTGGAAACGGTGTTAGCATTTTTTGCTACCTTTGTACTAGAGACGGCGTTAGTTCAAGATATAATGAGGTGGGATATGGCTGTGTTACATGAGTCGCCTTGGTATCAAGAAATATTACGCGAGGGTGAAGCACGCGGTGAAACACGCGGACAACGACAAGGAATAACTTTTAGCATTGAAACTAGCTTAGAAGCCAAATTTGGTAGCGATGGGTTGGAATTGATGCCGCAAATTGTCGAAATATCGGATTTAGAACGTTTGAAAATGATTTTGCGGGCAATTATTACAGCAAATACAGTTGCAGAATTGCGACAATTGCTATAATTTTTGCGATAGAAATCCGATTTGATTATTGAAAAAATCTGAGTATTATGTAGGGTGTGTTATGGCTTTAGCCTAACGCACCGTCTTCGGGGTCTTATAGAAGAATGGAGAAACGAACCGCCAAGACGCAAAGAACGCCAAGGGAAGAGGGTGTAATAGGTTTTTTACGTCAGCCAGTAGGTTGGGTTGAAGCTTTGTGAAATCTAAGGCTGGTAGGATGTTTTTACTTTTTACGTGATGTGAAAAAGAACCTCCGGCGGGTTATGGCGACGGGTGCAAAATATAGACAGGACTAAAGTCCTGACTACAAACTTTTTATATTTACATACTTTCTTTGTAAATTTCTAACAATTTGGGAATGTAATCATATCCATCTACACCAATAATCGCAATCATTTTCGGGCGATGTTGTTGTAATAAACTTTGGAAAGCTTCTGCTCCTATTTGTCCTTGTAAAATGGTTAGTAAACCTGCTGATTGTCGCCATTCATTAGAAGCAATTTGCTCTAACAAATACATTCCTAAGCCACCTGTATAAATCGCTTTTTCGGAATTTTGTAAATTATAATAAGCTTCCGATAAATAAGCTAAATTTCGCCCTTGAAGATATAAGTCTCCAGCAACTTGGGCTGTTTTAAAAGCATTTTCTAAATAGGGAATTGCCGATTCTGATTGACCTATAACTAAATAAGCAATACCTAAGCTACTAAAACATAAAGCTTTACTTTGAATATCTCCTAATTGTTCTGATAATTTTAATCCTTGTTCTAAATAGTTAATAGCTGATTCATAAACTTCTGTTTCTACTTGTTCCAGCTTTTGCGCCTGCATAACTTCGCTGTAACCTAAGTTTACCAAGGCATTGGCTTCTGCTGTCTTTTCCCCGGCTTGACGACTCAGCATTAATGCCCTTTGACTATTATTTATCGCCTCAGTATAATTTTTTTCTTGTACATAAGTGCGGCTGAGGTGGTTGAGATTGGCAAGTTCACAGGGGCGATCGCCTGCATTTCTCGCTATCTCCAGGGCTTGCTGATGAAAATGAATCGAACGCTGATATTGTCCTAACGCCCGTTGTGAATAACCTAAAAGTGTGAGAATTCTGGCTTTTTCCTGAGTTCCCTCTACTCGTCGCAACGGTTCATCAAGATAATCTAAGGCATCCCTTAAAGAATTGCCGGCAAATGAGGCGAAAATACCACCATACAAGGGAAAATATGGCCGCTGGGCAAAGGTGCGTAAAATCTGGAGCATAATTTGAGAACAGCCATTACTGTATGCTGCCCTACTTTGAAAACCACTGGCTAACTGACTCCAAATTACGGCAAAGGTCAAGAACGTGGAAATTGACATTTTTGAACCGGCTTGGACGTTGTAGGCTTGTTGGTCGAACCAATTAACTAAGCCCCGTTGCAGGTACTGTAAAATTAATGCTACTTCTACCCAGTCACTCAGACTAATACTGCTTTGCTTTTCGGCAAATTCCAGGGCAGATTGTTCCATTGCTAAGGCGCGAAGCAGGGATTGGGGGACTTCACTTTTAACTTGTTTTGCCCAAGTTGCCCAGGGACCACTTTCGCCGGGAACGCCACCAAAACCCAATTGCTGATTTTTCTCATACATCCAGCTTACCAAGTGGTCTTGTAGTCCTTGCCAGGTGCTTAAACCACGGGTAATTCCCTGGGATATTTCCTGTAAATCACTATCTACTTGAGCGAATTGTTGTAAACCTTTGGCTAACTGTTGTAGTTGTTGTGTGTTTGGCGCTTGCTTCTGATTGGGGTCGATGACACGTAAAAATATAGTTAGACGTTCATCTTTAGCAGCTGTTGTAATTTCTCGAACGGCTGAGGCGATCGCTTCTGTAGCTTGATTTTGCTGAGAATATCTCTGCCATTGGCTTTGAATGGTTTTAATCGCTCTTAATTTCCGGTTGGCTTTGGCTTGCTTGAGTTCATCGGCTTCACCATCCACTTGGCTTTGAATGTTACTCAGGCGATCGCTCAAAACTAATTCAAAGACTTCCCCCGTCCCCGAAATTATATTTTTTTGCAGCATTTGATACACCATCTCCACAGAGCTAATTTTGCCCTTGAGGGTGGATTCAATAATTTCATCAATAAAAGCAAGATAGCGGTCGCGGATTGGCAAAGATTCAGACACTGTAACTGCTGGGGAACGTCAATTTCTATTTTAGGACATGGGGAGTGGGGAGTGGGGAGTGGGGAGTAGGGAATGGGGAGTCCTCACCTCACCAATTGAGCGGCGGAATTGAAAAACTGACGGTACAATCCTCTCGTGATTAATATAGTTGTCAGCAAGTTGGAAGCCGCAACCATGAAGATAATTAAAATTTCGTAGGAAGCAGCATCGATGGGTCTAATTCCGGCGATTAACTGACCTGTGGTAATTCCTGGGATAGCCACCATACCCATGAGCATCATTTGGTTGAGAGTGGGGAGAAATGCGGCTCTAATGGCTTCTTTGCGGTACTGGCTGACTGCTTGCTGGGGAGTTGCACCTAAGCTCAAGTGTGTTTCTATTTCCACAGACTGGCTATTCATTGTACTGACGAGACGTTCCCCAGCGATCGCAGCTGCATTCATCGCATTACCCAATACTATCCCGGCTAGAGGAATTACATAACGGGGTTCGTACCATCTCTCCGGTTGAATAATTAAAAAATTAGTATAAATAACTGTCACAGCAGTGCTAATTAAAATTGCTCCCCATACCAAGGGTAAAACTTGGGGAATTTTCGGACTGATACGATTTCGGGCAACAATCGCTGCAACCGTCAGAATTACTGCTAAAATCACCAACACTCCCCAAACGTTGTTTAAAGCAAAGATGAAGTCTAAAACGTATCCTAATACGAGTAGTTGTAAGATGGTTCTGCCTGTAGCGATCGCTAAGTTTAATTCTAGTCCTAATTTTTCCCAGGCAGATAAACCAATGGCGATCGCCATCAATCCCACAGCAATAGCTAAATCCACAAAATCCAGCTTGATTAAATCCTGCATCAATTCTTCATTTCCTACTCACCAAAAAATATGAAAATATTTCTGACCACTCCCCACTCCCTACTCCCCACTCCCCATTCCCAGTCTTCAGAATAAAACAACTTGGAACTTTAATTCCCAGTATAGGATTTTGGGTGATATGCATCGCATTTTCTACCAACCAATGGTATCCTTAACCATAAAATAATTACAGTAAAAACCCAATTTTGATGCATATTCGGGGCGACAGTCTTTGCAAAGCTTTTTGATCAAAATTCTCATAGCAAAAATTGGCAGTCGCAGAGCATCCTTTGTATCTTCAGATAAAATAAAAACTCATGATCCAAAGTGTAAATTCTATTCCTGCCTTTGATATTAAGCAACAATACGCCACTATTGAAGCAGAAGTGAGTGCCGCTGTTTTAGAAGTTTTGGCTTCTGGGCGTTATATTGGCGGTCCTTTAGTTGAAAGTTTTGAGCAACAGTTCGCTGCCTATCATCGTGTAAGTAATTGTATAGCGTGTAACTCTGGAACTGATGCCCTCTACTTAGCTTTACGGGCTTTGGATATTGGTGTCGGTGATGAAGTTATTACCACACCTTTTACCTTTGTAGCTACAGCCGAAGTTATTAGTGCTGTGGGTGCAAAACCAGTTTTTGTTGATATTGACACTGATACTTTTAATATTGATTTGCAGCAATTAGCCGCAGCTATTACACCTAAAACCAAAGCGATTATCCCGGTTCACTTATTTGGACAACCGGTGGATATGACAGCACTGATGGCTATAGCTAATACGCATAATTTAGCAGTGATTGAAGATTGCGCTCAAGCTACAGGGGCAAGTTGGAACAATCAAAAAGTCGGCAGTATCGGACATATTGGTTGCTTTAGTTTCTACCCTACCAAAAATTTGGGCGGTTGTGGCGATGGTGGCGCTATTACTACGAATGATCCTGAAATTGCAGCGAAAATCAGGGTACTCAAGGAACATGGACAGAAAAATCGCTATTATTACGAAGAAATTGGTGTAAATAGTCGTTTAGATAGTCTGCAAGCCGCTATTTTACAAATAAAACTACGTTATCTGGATATTTGGAATAATCAACGACGAGCGATCGCAGCTTATTATCAGCAGTTTCTGTGTCAAATTCCCGGTATTGTTGCACCAAAAGAATTAGCCGGGGGGATGAGTGTCTGGAATCAATATACCATTCGCGTATTAACTGAGGGAAAAAATGGTGCGATCGCCACTCACCGAGAGTCTGTACGTACTCAACTGCAAGCACAGGGAGTCAGTTCAATGGTGTACTATCCTCAACCTTTACATTTGCAACCCGTTTATCAAAGTTTAGGATATCAGCCAGGACAATTACCAGTAGCCGAGTTAGCTTGTCACGAGGTTCTATCTTTGCCCATGTTCCCAGAACTGACACGAGAACAGCAAGACCAAGTAATTTATGCTTTGAAAAAGTGCTGAGTGCTGAGTAGGGGGAGTTTCGGAAATGTTGAATATTTTAATCCCCAGGACTTACGTACAAATTACGGAATAACGAACCACATTCGCGTAGCGTCTCCCCTTGGGAGAAGGACACAAAGGACACAAAGTAAAGAGGGTTTCCGAGAGTTTTTGCGTAAGTCCTGATCTCCAGTAGGGGCGGGTTTACAGATATCATTCAAGATAGACGACAATATTACTAAACCCGCCCTAACTCAACTAAGCGATAGCGAAGCGCTGCTGCTAGCAGATCGCTCGGCTGTTAGCAATCGCCAAAGCTTCAACTAAGCCACGCACAGCTGCAATCATAGCTACTTCGCTGTTGAGTTGATTAATCGCCGAACCAACACCAACGCCAGCTGCACCAGAGGCGATCGCTAGGGGTGCGGTGACGCTAGAAATACCGGAAGCACACAGTACAGGTACGGAAACTACACGAGCAATTTCATAAGCTGCTGCTAAGGTGGGAGCTGCTTTTTCAATTAATCCCAAGCTTCCAGAATGTGCTGGCTGGCTGCTGGTACCGCCTTCAGTTTGAATAATATCTGCTCCAGCTTTTACCAGTTCCTCTGCTAGTTGTACCTGTTGATCTAGTTCCAGGATGTGAGGAACAGTCAAAGATAAGGTGATTTCTGGCAGGAGGGCGCGAGTTTGGTGAGTTAGGGCTAAAACTTCCTCAGCTTCAAATTTGCGTCCTTGGGCGTAAAAACTATCAAAGTTACCGATTTCAATTAAATCAGCACCAGCGTTGACAGCTGCGACAAATTTTTCTGGTTCGACTGCTGATACACAAACTGGTAAATTAATCAATTTTTTCGCCATCTGCACTAAAGCAGCATCGGCGGCGATATCGACAAAGGTAGCACCACCGAGTTCAGCAGCTTTGATAGTAGCAGCTACGCGATCGCGATCAAAGTTGTTCAAGCCGCTAATCACTTTCAGAACACTGCGGTCAGTAAATGCACGTTGGAGAGTAGAATGCATTGTCATAGTTTTTCGTTGAGGCTAAGAAATAAGACCTATTCTACCCTCCCTGAGTTGGTGTGAATCGTAGACGAGCCAAAATAACTACATTATCGCCCTCATTCCCTATTCCCCCAAGGAAAAAAACTCTGCTAATTCTTGAGGAAGCTTTTGAACTCAATTTTCTGATCCATTTATAACAATGGTAGGTTGAAAACCCCGGAGTAACAGCAACGCAGTTGCGTATTACGTGCTTTAGTCCGGGGATGAAAACCACGATACAGGGTTTACCCTGCTGTGATTCAATATGGTAAAATTGA